>JACPZD010000021.1 GCA_016195665.1 Gammaproteobacteria bacterium
GAAGCGCCCTCTTCGAGTGGATTGAAGTGTTTTACAATCGAGAACGGCTACATCAAACACTCGGTTACGTGAGTCCGATGCAGTATGAAGAAAACGCTGTTGTCCCCTAACCCTGTGTCCGTGAAATCGGGTATGCCTCAACCTGACCCCCATTTTGCATTGACCCCCATTTTGCATTTTGACCTTTTCCCCTGAACCTGACCCCCCTTTTCCTTTTCCCTGTCCGGCGGCCCCCCGCACTCTTCCATAAGGATTCTATATGCCATTCACCACTCTCAAGCTTCACCCGAACCTCCTCAAGGGCCTCAAGGATCTTGGCTTCACCCGCCCGACGCCGATCCAGGCCGACGCCATCCCGCCGGCTCTGGAGGGAAAAGACATCCTCGCCTGTGCGATGACCGGGAGCGGCAAGACCGCAGCGTTCCTGCTGCCGATCCTGCACAAGCTGATAGACAAGCCGCGCGGCAAGACGCACGCCCTGGTGCTCACGCCGACGCGCGAACTTGCGGCGCAAATACTTGAAGACCTGAACGATCTCGCGGTGCACACCCCGATCACCGGCGCGGCGATCTTTGGCGGCGTGGGTATGGGGCCGCAGGAGCATGCCTTCCGCAGCGGGGCGGACGTCCTCATCGCCACGCCCGGCCGCCTGCTCGACCACTTCAGGGCGCCGTATGCGAAGCTCGACGGGCTCGAATATCTGGTCCTCGACGAGGCCGACCGCATGCTCGACATGGGATTTCTACCGGACATCCGCCGTGTGTTGCGCCACATCCCCGCGCGCCGGCAGACGCTGTTCTTCAGCGCCACCATGCCCGCGCCGATCGCCACGCTCACGCGCGAGATGCTGCGTGATCCCGCCATGATCAACCTCGAGCGCCAGTCCACACCCGAGGTCGGCATCACCCAGGCGGTCTACCCGGTCGCGCAGGAACTCAAGTCGGCGCTCTTTTTAGCGCTCCTCAAACGGGGCGACATGGAAGAGGCGCTCGTGTTCACGCGCACCAAACATCGGGCAAACCGCCTCGCGGAATATCTGGTTAAAAACGGGATTAACGCCGAGCGCATCCACGGCAATCGTTCCCAGGCGCAGCGCACCGCCGCACTCGCCGGGTTCAAGAGCGGCAAGTACCGCGTGCTGGTGGCGACGGACATCGCCGCCCGCGGCATCGATGTCGAAGCGCTCGGCCACGTGGTCAACTTCGACGTGCCGTTGGTCCCCGAAGACTACATCCACCGCATCGGCCGCACCGGCCGGGCGGAGTTGACCGGCGACGCGTTCACCTTCGTCTCGCCGCAAGAGGAGGGCGAGTTGAAGAGCATCGAGCGTGTGGTCGGCAAGCGGCTGCCGCGCGTGACCGTGCCCGACTTCGACTACAGCGCAAAGCCGGAGGCGCGCCTCGAGGTGCCGCTGGCGGAGCGCATCGCGGGTATTCGCGCCAAGAAGGCGGAAGACCGCGGCCGGGCGAAGGCCAAAACGGAGCGCCGCGGAAACTCCGGCGCGGTGCAACAGCCACGTCAGAAAACACCCCGGCCGGGACCTAAAACCGGCGCAGGCCGGGCGGGGAACAGGGGGAGGCCGCGCTGATTGAGATTATCTTTTCAGGATTTCATTGTTGGGCTACACGCCAAATAACACTTTGTCATGAGCTTTGAAGCCGTCATTATTGCCGCCGGTTTTTTTGGTCTGCTGCTTTTATGGTTTGGTCTGCGGCGGCTGGGGCGCGGCCGGTTTTTTAGCGGCGGCCTGCAAGGTTTCAGTGGCGCCCTACTCGTTGCCTTTGCGGCTTTAACTTTTTCCCTGCTCGGCAACTTTTACACCTACCATCGCTTGATCGCCGAACAACCGCTGGCCGAGCTGCGCTTTCATACCTTGGGCCCACAATATTACCAGGTAAATATCCGCTACCCTTCCGGCGAACAGAAGGTATTCGATGTGCGCGGTGATGACTGGCAGCTTGATGCCCGCATCTTGAAATGGCGCGGCTATGCCACGTTGATCGGTTTTGACACCGCCTACCGGCTCGACCGTCTGAGCGGACGCTACCGCGCTATCGAACAAGAGCGCGGTGATGTGCACAGTGTCTACGCCTTATCGGAAGATCCCAAGCTGGACTTATGGACCTTGGCCAAGCGTTACAATGAATGGCTGCCCTGGGTGGATACGCTTTACGGCAGCGCAGCCTATCTCCCTATGGCTGATAATGCCCTCTATGCGGTGAGCGTGACGCAATCGGGGCTTGTTGCGCGCCCGCTCAATGAACCGGCGCGTAGCGCGGTCGAGCAGTGGCATTAAGTTTACAAGGTCCACAGCAACTGCAGGGCGGATTAGGGCTAGCGCCGTAACCAGCCCTGCGATCATTATACTAACACTCAGCGAATCAAAATCTGATCGCCGCGGCCCATCTTGGGATCGGCGTCTTTGGAGAATTTGATGATCGCAATGGCGCCGGTCATGGCCGCGCGCAAAGAGTGGGTCACAATGGCGTTTGCCCCTTCGACCGGAGAGATGAGATCAAAGGAGGCGCCGTCGCCCGGCCCGACTACGTAGCTTTGCAAGCCGCGCAGCGCGTTCTTCGGGTTGCCGGAGGGATAGACACGATCCCAGATCCCTGCGATGGAATGGAACGATGAAAATTCATTGGGGCCTGCGTTCACGAAATAAATGCGTACGCGCTCACCGGGCTTGGCCTGCAAAAGATTTTTTGCCGCAGCGTCATGAACGGGATCGTATCTGAATATACCGCCGTTAAATACCACGTTGCTCCACTTGTTGGCCATCATGTCATCCACGTTGTCCGGGTCTTTGTATAACTCGGATTGAATCAGGACATATTCGCGGTCGGCCTTGGACATCGCCTTCGGATCTTTCGGATCCACGATGATGGCGCCGAACATGCCGCGCGCGAGATGCTGCATCATGGGATCGGAACCGCAGTGGTAAAAAAATACACCGGGGTAATTGGCCTTGAAGCTGTAGCTCTTTTGCTCACCGGGCGCCACGCTGGCAAAGTCTTTCACCACGTCCAACTGTGCGGCGTGAAAATCCATGGAGTGCGGATGCTTGCTGTCCTTATCGTTAATCAGGGTAAATTTGACGACATCTCCCTCTGTCACGCGCACCACCGGGCCGGGGACTTTGCCGTCGAAGGTCCAGGTGGGGTAGAGCGTTCCCTTGTTGTCTATCGGCAGGTCCACTTCTTTGGCGTGCAGCGTTACTTCTACGGTTGCAGCGGATACCGGTTGTATTGTGACGCCAGCGGCCAGGATCATGGCGCTGATGAGCAGACGGTGAGGCATGTGGCTGAGGCGTTGCATGGTGGTCTCCTTGGCGTTATTGCGCACGATTAAAGATGTATAATATATACATCTTATTATTCGTGCTGTCAATATGCCGAGCTAAAATGGCAAGAACTCATTGAATTATCATTATATAAAATGTATATCCTGTACTTCTTATTATAAGACTAGCCGGTGGGGTGGCTGTGTATTATGCTGCCCGGCATAGATCACACTCATGCAACTTACCCGACATACCGATTACTCGTTACGCCTGCTGATCTACCTCGGCCAACATCCGGACTGCCTGGCGACTATCCCGGAAGTGGCCTCTTATTACCGCATTTCACGCAACCATCTGATGAAGATCGCCCATCGTCTGGCCTTGCATGGCTATATCGAAACGCTACGCGGCAAGCATGGCGGCATGCGGCTGGCGCGGCGCCCGGGGATGATTAATATCGGTGACGTGGTGCGCGACATGGAGGAAAGCTTTCATGTCGCCGAGTGCTTTAACCCGGACAACAAAACCTGCCCCCTGCTGCCGGCCTGCAATCTTAAGTTCGTGCTCGGCAAGGCGCTTAAGGGTTTTCTAGGCACGCTGGATGCTTATACTCTCGCGGATCTGCTCAGTCCGTCGAAGACTGCCCCGCACAACATATCCCTCCGCGCTAAGTTATAAGAACCCTCGCCAGATGCTGCAGCAGATTTCCAAATTCCCCAGCCCCCCTCAAGTCCCGCGCTGTTCTGCCGATGATTATCAAATGGAATATACTGATCCCGCATGAAGACATTACTCGACAAAACGGTACAACAAGCCGGCGCGATCATCCTCGGCAAGGAACATACGATACGCCTGGCTCTGGCCTGCCTGATGGCGCGCGGCCATTTGTTGATCGAGGATCTGCCGGGAGTCGGCAAGACGACGCTCGCGCACGTGCTGGCCAAGATCCTGGGGCTTAAGTTTAACCGTATCCAGTTCACCAGCGACCTGCTGCCGGCGGACATCCTGGGGGTGTCGGTGTACGAGCGCGACAGCGCAAGTTTTAAGTTTCACCCCGGGCCGATCTTCGCCCAGGTGCTGCTCGCCGATGAGATCAACCGCACCACGCCCAAGACGCAGAGCGCATTGTTGGAGGCGATGGAAGAGCATCAAGTGACCATCGAGGGCGAGACGCTCGCGCTGCCGGAGCCGTTTTTTGTCATCGCCACGCAGAACCCTATGCACTTGATCGGCACCTTCCCTCTGCCGGAGTCGCAGTTGGACCGCTTTATGATGTGTATCGAGATCGGCTATCCCGGTCCGGCGGCAGAGCGCGCGCTGCTCAAGGGACAGGATCGCCGCGCGGTGCTGACAGCGATCGAACCCTGTTTGACGCCGACCCAGCTCATCGAGACTCAAGAGGCCGTGCGGCACGTGCATATATCCGAGGCCTTGCTCGATTATCTGCAGGCGCTGTTGGAGTTTTCGCGCCGCTCCAGTCACTATAAAACCGGACTGTCGCCGCGCGCCGGGCTCGCCGCCCTGCACAGCGCCCAGGCCTGGGCGCTGCTGGAAGGGCGCGATCACGTCCTCCCTGAGGACGTGCAGACGGTGCTCCCGGGGGTGATCGGGCATCGTCTGCGGCCCAGCCTGGAGCACAGCGGGCAAGCGCCCGCGCAATGGGTGCGGCAGTTGCTGGACGCCGTAGCAATACCCTGACGGGTGCAGCGTGCCGGTTCAGACGCAAGGTTTGCTATGGAGGTTTCGCCCCGCCCGGTTTCTGAAAGGCGAAGGCCCGCAGACGGGGCCGGTCCGGCTCAATCTGCACCGGATATTCATACTGCCGACCCGTTACGGCTTGCTGTTCGCAGCGCTGCTTGCGGTGATGCTGCTGGGTTCGGTCAACTACGCCAACAGCCTCGGCTTTTTACTCACCTTTCTGCTCGGCGGCCTTGCGTTGGTCTCCATCCTGTACACCTATCTCAATCTCGCCGGACTGGAGATCGGCGCCGCGCGGTGCGAGCCGGTGTTTGCGGGCGAACCGGCCAGCTTTGTCCTCCATGCCGCCAATCCCGGCGCTATGCGCTACAGCGTTTCCTTTCAACTGGCCGGTCTGCCCGCGCAACTCACCGACCTGCCGCCGAATGAGATCAGCACGGTGCAACTGCTGCACCCGGCCCCCCGGCGCGGCCTGCTCAAGATGGGGCGTTTCACGGTCTCGACACGATTTCCGCTCGGCCTGTTTTGGACCTGGTCGCCGCTTGACCTCGATATGCGTTGTCTCGTCTACCCGCAACCCGCCGCCGGGTATAAGCCGTATCCGTCCGGCGGCGACGAGCTTGACAGCGGGCCTGGGCAGAAAGGCGGCGATGATTTTGCCGGGCTGCGCGCCCACCAGCGCGGCGAGCCGTTGCATCACATCCACTGGAAACTCGCCGCCCGCGAACAAGGTCTGTGGAGCAAACAGTTTGGCGGCGGGCCGAGCGAGCTGTGGCTGGAGTGGAATGCCGTGAACGAACCGGACACCGAAGCCCGCTTGAGCCGGTTGTGCCGCTGGGTGCTGGACGCCCATACTGCGGGCCTGCGCTACGGCCTGCGCCTGCCTGGCCTCACCCTCGTCCCCGCGCAGGGCGAGGCGCACAGGGCGGCGTGTCTGCGCAGCTTGGCGCTGTTTGAACTCGCCCAATGAAACAGGGCGAGGACCACACCTACCACCTGCGCACCCGCACCTTGCTGTGGATACTCGGCGCCCTGGCGCTGGTCAGCGCCCCGCATGTTGCGCACCTTCCGGTATGGATCAGCGGCTTTTGTCTGCTGCTGGGTGTGTGGCGCTGGCTGTGCGCGGTGCGCGGCTGGCGTCTGCCCAGTGCCTGGTTGCGCCTCTCCCTCACGGCGCTCGCCCTCGCGGGTGTCTATTTCAGCTTCAACACCTTGTTCGGGCGTGACGGCGGCGTCGCCTTGCTGCTCGTTATGCTGAGCCTGAAACTCCTGGAGATGCGCACGCGCCGCGACGCCTTCGTCGCGATCGTGCTGGCCTATTTTCTGGTCATCACCAGCTTTCTCTATTCGCAGACGATCTTCATGGGCGCGTATATGCTGGCGGTGGTGACCGTCATCACGGCGGCGCTGATTGATCTGCACCGCAGCCGCGACTACCCCGGTCTTGCCGCCAATCTACAATTCGCCGGCAAGCTCCTCGCCCCGGCGCTGCCCGTGATGCTGGTCTTGTTCGTGTTATTCCCCCGCGTGAGCAGTCCCTTGTGGGGCATGCCGGAGGATAGCTACAGCGGCATGACGGGTTTGGATGACAAAATGGAGCCCGGCCGCATCAGCCGGCTTGCCCGGTCCGATGCGGTCGCCTTCCGGGTGACCTTCGCCGGCCCCATCCCTCCGCCCAGGCAGCGCTACTGGCGCGGCCCCGTGCTGTGGGAGACCGATGGCGCGGGGTGGAGGGCGGCGCCGAACCTCGCGCTCGCCGAGCCGCTCGCGTTTACCGGGTATCTGCCCGCCGTCAACTATACCGTGACCCTGGAGCCGCACCATCGCACCTGGCTATTCGCCCTCGACCTGCCCGCCTCGGCGCCGCCCTTCGCCTACGCCACGCACGACCTTCAGTTGTATACCAAAGAGCCGCTGCACGAGCGTCTGCGCTATGTGATGAGCTCCTATACAAGCTACAACACCGGCCCGCTCACCCGCCGGGAGCGACAGCGCGCGCTCAACATGCCCGCGGACACCAATCCCCGTTTACAGGCGCTCGCGCAACGTTGGCGGGCGCAAGCGAATCAACCCGAACAGGTAATTCAGCGCGCCCTGGATTATTTTCGCACACAGCCATTTTTCTACACCTTGAATCCGCCACGGCTCACCGGCAGCGAGCACCCGATGGACGCCTTTCTGTTCAAGACCCGGCGCGGTTTTTGTGAACATTACGCCTCCGCCTTCGCACTGCTGATGCGCGCGGCGGGCATACCGGCGCGCGTCGTCACGGGTTACCAGGGCGGCGAATTGAACCCCATGGGCGATTACCTCATCGTGCGCCAATCGGACGCCCACGCCTGGGTGGAGGTGTGGCTGCAAGATCGCGGCTGGGTGCGCACGGATCCAACCGCCGCCGTTTCTCCTGCGCGCATTGAGCGTGGTGTGCGGGCGCTCTTTACGGAACGTGAGCGCGACCCTGCGCAGCAAGGTCTGTTGGCGGGCATGTGGCACACCGTGCGCCTCGGCTGGGATACCCTCGATCACGGCTGGAACCAGTGGGTGTTGGGCTATGATCATGAGCGTCAGCGCCGGTTGTTTGATGATTGGGGCTTGCAAGAATTTCGCAACAGCGCCATTGTGCTGGCGATAGTGTTGGGCGGCTGCATCGCGGGGTCATTGCTGTTGACCGCCGCGCTCTGGGCGCGCCGGCCGCCGATAGAGCCCGTCGTCCGCTACTACCAGACCTTCTGCAAGCGGCTCGCGCGCCGTGGCGTGCCGCGTATGCCCGCCGAGGGACCGCTGCAGTTCGCCGCTCGCGCCTCGGCATTGCGTCCGGAGCTTGCGTCCCAGGTCAGGCTGATCACTCAGCTTTACACCGCGCTGCGTTACGGCGCCCACCCTCAGCCGCAATGGCTGACTCGCCTCCGGCAACAGGTACGCGGTTTTCGGCCTTGAGATCTTCCTAACCGCACCGTTTAGGTTTAGAGTAGGCGCGTAGCCGAAAATATCTCAGCGTAACGTGGAGGATATACCATGAGCGACGACGACTTGGTGCCTATCGCCCTGCTGGCCTTTACCTTCATCTTTTTCTTTACCTTTATGTAGCCAGGCGGCCCGGCGAGCGCGCTCGCCGCCCTAGAAGATCCCATGACTCTCCAGCAAGGAGAGCGGGCTTCTTTATTTTACTTTCCTATGCAAAAACTCGAAAAGATCCGTCCCAGCAAATCTTCACTGCTAAACTCACCGGTAATCTCCGAAAGCGCGCTCTGCGCCTGACGCAATTCCTCTGCGAGCAATTCACCGGCGCGGCTTTCCTTCAACTGCCGCCGGCCGTTCAGGATCGCATCCTGTGCACGGTGCAGCGCATTGAGATGACGGCGGCGGGCGGAGAAGATGCCTTCGGTTGTGTCTTGATAACCGGCGCACTGCTTGAGGTGTACGCGCAGCAGATCTAGGCCCACACCGGTTTTGGCTGAAAGCCATATTTCGGAAATGTTTTCGTGTTCTTTTTCCGCGATCTTTAGCGTCGGCTCGCTCCCGGGTCTCTCCCGGCGTCCTGCCTCCCGCGACACTAGCGCTTCCCTGTGCGTCGCAAGATCAATCTTATTGTGAACGATAGTGAGCGGGACGCCGGGTGGCAACTGCTTGACGATGGCTCTCTCATGCTCATCGAGCGCCTCCTGGTTTTCAGTGACTAACAGCACTGCGTCGGCACGCCCAATCTCATTCCAGGCACGGCGTATACCTTCTTGCTCAACCGGATCTCCACCCTCACGCAGGCCGGCGGTGTCTATGATGTGCAGCGGCAGGCCGTCTATATGGATGTGTTCGCGCAGCACATCGCGCGTGGTGCCGGGTATCTCGGTGACGATCGCCGCCTCGCGTCCGGCGAAGCGGTTTAACAGGCTGGACTTGCCGGCGTTGGGCTTCCCCGCGACCACCACACTCATCCCTTCAGTCAGCAGGTTTCCCTGCCGGGCGCCGTTTAACACTATAGTCATCTCGCCGCACAACTCATCGAGACGCATCATCACGCTGGCGTCGGCGAGATAATCCACTTCCTCGTCGGGAAAATCTATAGCAGCCTCGATATAACTCCTAAGCGCGATGATCTTTTCGACCAGGGCGTGAATCCGCGCCGAGAACTCGCCCTGCAGCGATCGCAGCGCCGCCTTTGCGGCCTGTTCCGTGCCGCTTGCGATAAGATCGGCGATCGCCTCGGCCTGGGCTAGATCCAGCTTGTTATTCAGGAAGGCGCGCTCGGAAAATTCTCCCGGCCGCGCGAAGCGGCCGCCGAGTTCGATCACGCGCCTGACCAGCATGTCCATCAACACCGGGCCGCCATGGCCTTGCAGCTCCAGAACATCCTCGCCGGTAAACGAGTGCGGCGCGGGAAAGTATAGCGCAACGCCGTTGTCTATCGCTCCGCCGTAGGTGTCATAGAATGTGCACGCGCGCGCATGGCGCGGAGCAGGAATAGTACCGAGAATTTGCTGCGCGATCTCCCGCGCATGTGGACCGGAGATGCGTATGATGCCGACTCCGCCTCGTCCTGGCGGAGTTGCAGGGGCGACGATGGTGTCTTTAAAAAACAGTGGCAAGTTTCAAGTAGCACGTTGCAAGAAAAGGCACGCCATCTTGTTATTTACTGCTCGCTACTGCGTCTATCTTACGTGTGATATACCACTGCTGAGCAATGGACAGGGTGTTGTTGACCACCCAGTACAGCACCAGGCCCGCCGGGAAAAAGGCGAAAAACAGGGTAAACACGATCGGCAGTATCGTCATCACCTTGGCTTGTACGGGGTCAGGCGGGGCGGGGCTCAGCTTTTGCTGAATCAGCATCGTAGCGCCCATCAACAACGGCAGGACATAATATGGATCCTTCGTCGACAAGTCATAGATCCACAGGACGAAATCCGCCTGGCGCAACTCCACGCTCTCCAGCAACACCCAGTACAACGCGATGAAGACGGGAATCTGCACCACCACCGGCAGACAGCCGCCCAGCGGATTGATCTTCTCGGTTTTGTACAGCTCCATCATCGCCTGGCTCATCTTCTGCCGGTCCTCACCGTAACGCTCCTTGAGCGCGGCGATGCGCGGTTGCATCCGACGCATGTTCGCCATCGAGCGGTAGCTGGCGGCCGACAGGCGGTAGAACGCGAGCTTGATCAATAAGGTCAGAATCACGATGGCCCAGCCCCAGTTGCCGACCACGTGATGAATATATTTAAGTAGCCAGAAGATGGGTTGAGCGAGGATCGTCAACAACCCGTAATCCACGGTGAGTTCGAGGCTGGGCGCGACCTCTTGCAGATGATCCTGCAGTTTGGGACCGGCATATAATCGCGTCCCCAGCGTCGCCGTCTGCCCCGGCGCGACGACGGCCTCGGGCATCACCACACCGAATACGTAGCGCGGGCCCTCCAGTGCTTTACTGTAGTAATGATTAAGCCCGCCGGCGTCCGGTATCCACGCCCCGACAAAATAATGCTGCAGCATTGCGGCCCATCCGCCCTTTACTTCACGGCTGAGGTCCTTATCAGCCATATCGCCGAATTTGATCTTTTCATACTTGTTTTCCGGGCTGGAGAGCACACCCCCGGTGTAGGTATAGATGAAGTAAGAGGGGTTAGCCTCTTCCACGCGCTGGAATTGACCATACACCCGGCCGCGCCATTCCTGTGACGAGCCGTTGTGAACCTCATAATCCAGCTTGATCTCGTAGCTCGCCCGCCGCAGGGTGTAGACCTTGATGATCTTGATCCCGTCAGGGCCGCTCCAGTTCAGACGCACCTTCAGCTCATTCGCGCCTGGAGCTAGTTGATAATTGGTTTGTTCCGGTGTGAATACGGCATGATGATCCGGCCCCTTATCGCCCGCCAACAGCCCGCTTTGTGCGATAAACAACTTGTCGGGGGCATCGTTCAACAGCGGAAACGGCTGATCGGGCTTGTCGGCCGCAATGGGATAGGTGAGCAGATTCAAGCGGCGCAGATCGCCCCCGACGGTATTGATCGCAAGATCCAGCACGTCGGTCCTGACGTGCACCCAGTCGCTTTGTTGCAGCGCGCTCTTATCGGCCGTGGGCGCCGCGGCGGGGGGGGTGGTTGTCGCTGCCGCGCCGGGCTTGGCCGTCGGTACGTCCATGGGCTGGGGTGACGCGGCCGGCGTGGCCGTTGCCGTCGTCGCAACCGGTGGTTTGGAGCCGTAGTCCTGCTGCCAGGCCTGCCAGATGAGTAGCAGCACAAAACCCAGCGCCATCAGCAGGATGAGTCGTTTGTTATCGAAATTCATTGGATGGTTATAACTGGATTTTTATGGGACCGGGTCTGCACCGCCCGGATGCCAGGGGTGACAGCGCGCCAGCCTGCGCAGCGCCAGCCAACCGCCACTCATTACACCGTGGCGAGCAATGGCGTCTTGCGCATAACAGGAACAACTGGGGGTAAACCGGCAGCAGCTGCCGAGGAATGGACTGACGAGATACCGGTAGGCGCTAATCAGATGAATCAGAATGTTTCTCATTGGATAGGTTGTGCCAATATCTATCTAGAGCGAGGCGTAGCTCCCGCGCCGACTTGTTGCCTATCGCGCTCCCGCAAGTAATTACGTAGTCACAACTGCCGAGCTGCAACCGGTGATGACGAAAGGTCTCGCGGGCAACTCGCTTTATACGGTTACGAACGACCGCGCTTCTGGCCGCCTTGCTTGAGATCGCAAGGCCAAGCCTCGCATGGCCCCTGTCGTTTTCGCGGGCCAGTATCGTAAGAGCCCTGTCACCGGTCCGGGTGGGCTGTTGAAAGACACGCTTGAATTCTATAGGCTTCAGCAGCCTGTATGATTTATGAAACCCGCGCCCGCCGCTACGCAATGTAACTCAGGCGCTCAGTCGTGTCCTGCCCTTCGCCCGGCGCGCCTTAATAATCAGCCGCCCGCCGCGGGTGCTCATACGGGCACGGAAACCGTGGGTACGTTTACGCTTGATCACACTAGGTTGAAATGTTCTCTTCATCTCGTCACTTCCTAACCGGCCACCGCCGCTACACTAATATCTGTCTGAGTAAAGCCGCCTATCGTAAGATTTATAGGCGCCGGTTGTCAAATTTGTTTAGATATCCCTTGCTTGACCAGGCGGTTCCACTATGTATATATAGCTTAGTTTACATTACATACCGGTGTTCACGCCGGAAGGATTTTTTCAGAGCTTCCCTGACCGGCGTCATGATTAATAATGGGTGGCTAACGGTGGCCGATCGGGTATAGACTCTACCCTTAAGAATTTTTCATTCAGTACCGTCGGGGGCTTCCTGTGCAACTCTGGAAAAGGTGTCTTGATCAATTAGAAAGCAAGTTGTCCGCACAGCAGTTTAACACCTGGATACGCCCCCTCCATGTCATTGAGGACGACCAATCTTTGCGCTTGCTGGCGCCCAATCGTTTTGTCCTGGATTGGGTCAACGAACACTTTCTTAACACGATCACCGAGCTTATCACACAGGCGCAGAATGGCTCATCCCCGCGTATTTCCCTGGAAATCGGCGGGCACAGCGCCGGGCTGACGGCTAATTCCGGGAATACGCCTGCGGGGCCACGGCGCACGACGGACTCCGCTTACGGAAGCCGCTACACCCAACTTAACCCTCATCTTAACTTCGACAATTTCGTCGCCGGTAAATCCAACCAGATGGCGCGCGCGGCCTCTTTGCAGGTCTCCGAGAACATCGGCGGCGCCTATAACCCCCTGTTCATCTATGGTGGTGTTGGACTCGGCAAGACACATCTGATGCACGCGGTCGGCAATGCGGTTCTACAACGCCACCCTCAAAAAAAAGTGGCTTATCTACACTCGGAGCGTTTCGTCGCGGATATGGTGACGTCCTTGCAGCGCAATACCTTGAGCGACTTCAAGCGTTTTTACCGAGGCCTGGATGCACTTCTCATAGACGACATTCAGTTCTTCGCCGGGAAAGAGCGCTCACAAGAGGAGTTTTTCCACACATTTAATACGCTGCTTGAGGGAAAGCACCAAATCATCCTGACCTGTGACCGTTACCCAAAAGAGGTCCCGGGACTGGAAGAGCGTCTGTCTTCACGTATCGGCTGGGGCCTCACCGTCGTCATCGAGCCGCCCGAGCTCGAAACCCGCGTCGCTATCCTGATGAGCAAGGCGGAACTGATGCACATGGATTTACCCCAAGAGGTGTGTTTCTTTATCGCCAAACGTTTTCGCTCCAATATCCGCGAGTTGGAGGGTGCGCTGCGCCGTGTCAACGCGAACTCCCTCTTTACGGGTAAGGCCATTACCTTAGACTTTGCCAAAGAGGCCCTAAAGGATCTGCTGGCGCTGCAAGACAGGCAGGTTTCCATTGAGAACATCCAAAAAACCGTCGCCGAATACTACAAGGTCCGGATGACCGATCTACTGTCTCCCAGAAGACCCCGCAGCCTGGTCCGTCCACGGCAGATAGCGATGGCGTTAGCCAAGGAGTTGACCAATCATAGTCTGCCCGAAATTGGAGCCGCTTTTTCCGGTCGCGATCACACCACTGTGTTGCATGCGTGCAAAAAAATTCATGAGCTAAAACAAAGCGATACACGACTTATTGAAGATTATTCGATCTTAATAAGAACACTAACCACTTAATGTGCGTGGATTGTGGATAACTTTACTCACCCAGTTTAATAGTAAGATATCCACAGCTTGTGCAGTTATGCCCCAGCTATCCCTGCACAACATTATTTAATATTAACTAGTTGTTTTTTTATGTCTTTTTCAACTTATACACAGAATTTTGACCACTAATTATTATAATAAATAGATTTTAATAAATACTTATAACTTACAGCTTAGGATCCAACATGAAGTGCACAATAAAACGAGAAGCCTTAATCAAGCCGCTTCAGCAAGTATGCAGCGTTATTGAACGAAGACAAACGCTCCCGATCCTCTCAAATCTGTTGCTACGCACAGGCAAAGAACAAAGCAGCATGACCGGCACGGACTTGGAGCTTGAGGTTGTCTGTCCACTAAACGTTGAAGAGGTGGGCGAAGACGGTGAGGTGACGTTGCCCGCGCGCAAGTTTTTGGACATTTGCAAGGCATTGCCGGAACAGGCCGTGATAGAGCTTAGTCAGCCGAAAGGGAAGGAACAGGCGATCGTAAAATCCGGCAAGAGCCGTTTTACGCTATCGGTGCTGCCGGCCAGTGGCTTTCCCAGCATGGAGGTGATGCAAAAAACACAAACCTTCAGGCTCCCGCAGGCGCAGCTAAAAAATGCAATCACCAAGACACAGTTCGCTATGGCGCAACAGGATGTCCGATATTACCTGAACGGCATGATGTTGGAGTTAGGCACGGACGAGATTAATCTGGTGGCAACCGATGGACATAGGCTCGCAATGTGCACAACACCTGCGGAAATTAAAGAGACAGAACAAAGGCAGGTAATCATCCCGCGTAAAGGGGTTATAGAAATTGGACGGGTGTTGAACGAAACGGGTGGTGACGTGGAAGTCAGACTAGGAACCAACCATATTCAGTTCGACACAGGGGAAAGTCTAATTACCAGCAAACTGATAGACGGCCGGTTCCCGGATTACAGGGGGGTCATGCCGAGGTGTGATAAGACACTCACCGCAGACACCGAGCAACTAAGACAAGCCTTAGTGCGGACGTCCGTGTTGGCAAATGAAAAGTACCGCAGCGTGCGTTTACAGTTGAGCGGCGGGAGTATGAAGCTACACACACACAACCCAGAACAGGAAGAGGCAGAGGAAGAGGTGGCTATCGAGTATGCGGGCTCCGATCTGGAAATCGGGTTTAATGCGACATACCTCCTTGACGCGATAACGGCTACAGGCGGCGAAAGAGTTCAGATTGAGGTGTCCGACCCGAACAGCAGTTGTCTCATCCAGGGTGTGGGCAAGAAAAACTGTAAGTACGTGGTGATGCCGATGCGGCTATAGCCGCGATGTTCCACGTGGAACAGCCGGTAGTGAGGGGTCTGTCAAAGTCCAACAGCCCAAGTATTAGGGATAATCACAGTCGCGATGTTATAATTCCACTATGAAAAGTAATATGCAGCCCATAGATAAACCTACCTACGACTCCACAAACATCAAGGTCTTGAAGGGGCTTGATGCGGTCCGCAAACGGCCTGGCATGTATATCGGAGACACCGATGACGGTACTGGGCTGCACCACATGGTATTTGAGGTTGTGGATAACGCGGTGGACGAGGCTCTAGCCGGATACTGCACGGAGATAGACGTCACCATACATCCGGAGGAAAGCATCACTGTCCGGGACAATGGCCGCGGAATACCGGTAGACATCCATGCCGAAGAGGGGAGATCCGCCGCAGAGGTCATTATGACCATTCTCCACGCCGGCGGGAAATTCGACGACAACTCCTACAAGGTTTCGGGCGGTCTGCACGGCGTAGGCGTCTCTGTAGTCAACGCTCTGTCGGAATATCTGCGGCTAACCATTAAGCGGGACGGCAAGACTCACCTTCAAGAATACCGCCACGGTATACCCCAGGCGCCACTCGCTGTTGTAGGGGATACCGAGGAAACCGGCACGGAGGTGTATTTCAAACCCAGCCACGAGACCTTCACCAGCATCCAGTTCCATTACGACATACTGGCGCAGCGGCTCCGTGAGCTTTCCTTCTTAAACCCAGGTGTACATATCAATCTCAACGACTTGCGTACCGGAAAAACCGATCAGTTTGAATATCTGGGCGGTATCAAGGCCTTCGTCGAACATCTCAACAGAAACAAAAATCCTATACATAACAATGTGATATATATAAATACCCAGAGGGATAGCGTCACGGTGGAGGTCGCTATGCAGTGGAACGACTCTTATCAGGAGAACGTCTACTGCTTTACGAATAACATCCCGCAAAAGGACGGCGGCACCCACCTTGCCGGCTTGCGTGGCGCTATGACTCGCACCCTTAACCAGTACATAGAAAATGAAGGCATTGCAAAAAAGGCGAAGGTAAGTCCGATCGGCGACGATGCACGCGAGGGGCTTACCGCAATTCTCTCGGTCAGGGTGCCGGACCCGAAATTCTCTTCGCAGACCAAGGACAAGCTGGTTTCGTCGGAAGTGAAAACGATAGTCGAAGCGGTGGTTGCAGAGAAGCTACAGGAATTTTTACTCGAAAATCCGTCCGAGGCCAAGGCTATTACCGCCAAGATCATCGAGGCGGCGCGTGCCCGCGAAGCGGCCCGCAAGGCCAGAGAGCTTACACGCCGGAAGGGTCCGCTGGACCTCGCAGGACTGCCCGGTAAACTCGCAGACTGCCAGGAGAAGGATCCCGCCTTGTCTGAGTTGTTCCTAGTGGAGGGTGATTCCGCAGGCGGCTCGGCCAAACAGGGCCGCGATCGCAAGTATCAAGCCATCCTGCCGCTCAAGGGTAAGATATTGAACGTGGAAAAGGCGCGCTTTGACAAGATGCTTTCCTCCGATGAGATCGGTACCCTGATCACCGCGCTCGGCTGCGGGATAGGGCGCGAGGAATTTAACCCGGACAAGCTGCGCTATCATCGCATCATCATCATGACCGACGCCGACGTGGACGGCTCCCATATCCGCACCCTGTTGCTGACCTTTTTTTACCGTCAGATGCCCGAGCTTATCGAACGTGGCCACATCTACATCGCCCAGCCGCCGCTCTATAAGGTCAAGAGGGGTAAGCAGGAGCGTTACATCAAGGACGACAGCGAATTGAACACCAACCTGCTGGAATCCGCCCTTGAACAGGCGAGCCTGCATGTGAGCAAGGACGGCGCCGCAGTCAGCAGTGTGGGGTTGAAGGACCTCGCGCAGGGCTATCTGACTGTCATGGCGACCATCAAGCGCCTCGCGCGGCGTTACGATCCCGCCGCGCTGGAAAAGATGATTTATCTCTCCGAGCTGGATTCCGCTGCCTTGCACGATCGAGTCAAGGCGCAGGCCTGGTTTACGGAGTTGGAGAGGCGCTTGAACGGAATGGGCGCCCTGGTGTGTTATCAGATTGCCTTGGAACAGGATGAAGAGACCGGCGTGCAGCACGCGCGCCTTACTATCGCCAGTCATGGGCTCAGCGTGCACCAGACCCTGGGTGGAGAGTTTTTCGCCTCTGGTGAGTACCGCAGCATGGTGGCCCTCGGCCAGCAGCTCGAGGGCTTGCTGGGCGAGGGGGCCTATGTCCAGCGCGGCGAACGTACACAGGAGGTCTACAGTTTTAAGCAGGCCCTGGAATGGCTGATGGAAGAGGCCAAGCGCGGATTGCATATCCAGCGCTACAAGGGTTTGGGTGAGATGAACCCATCGCAACTATGGGAAACGACCTTGAATCCCGAAATGCGCCGGCTGTTGCGGGTGCGGGTGGAAGACGCCATCGCCACCGATGAGATCTTCACCACCCTGATGGGCGATCAAGTGGAGCCGCGCCGCGAGTTTATCGAAAAAAATGCGCTTTCCGTCGCCCATCTGGACATCTGAAGGCGCAACCTGAACCGCCACGGGTTATAGAGGGGGTTGAGATGCTTTGGGTTAGGGCCTTCCACATCATCTTTATGGTGAGCTGGTTCGCCGGTCTGTTTTACCTTCCCCGCCTATTTGTCTACCACGCACTATGCGACGATGCGACCGGTCAGGCGCGCTTTGTCATCATGGAACGCAAGCTGTTCTGGTTTATTACCCCGTGGGCGGTGCTGACCGTCTTTTTTGGCTTGTGGCTGCTATGGGATTACGCCTGGGCGGCCTATTCCCACACAGTTTGGTTACACGCCAAGCTACTCTTGGTCGCCCTGTTGATCGCCTATCACATTTACTGCGGCAAGCTCATGCTGGATTTCAAGTATGGCCGCAACAGGCGCAACCACGTCTTTTACAGGTGGCTCAATGAAGCACCGGTGCTGCTGCTTTTCGCTATCGTCGTCCTCGCCGTCGTTAAGCCGCTCTGAGGAAGCTCTGAGTAAAATAGGAGTCGTCATTCCCGCGAATGATGGTTTCGGGCCTTTCTGCGACTTTTTCATTATCCTGCTAGGGCCTCCCGCCACCCCCGGGCCTATTCTCCAGCCCTCAAAATGAGGCCACCCCTTATAGCGACGCCAGGACAGCCGGATTGACATCAAGATTGATAATAATTACAGTTATCATTTAGAGCTATAGAGTTTTATGAGTGCTGAATCATGAACCTGCTTTCCAATTTGATTGACTACGGCGTCATCGGTACGCTGGTGCTGCTCAGCATATGGGCGGTCGCCGTTACCGTGGAGCGGCTGTCCGTGTACCGGCGCATTGACGTGATGGCGTTTCCCAGTGCCCAGGCGCTCGAAACCGAGCTGACCCGGCGGCTGACCGTAATCGGTACCGTGGCGGCCAACGCCCCCTACATCGGCCTGCTCGGCACGGTGTTCGGCATCATGCTTACCTTTCATACCATGGGCACCCAGGGCAATATGGATGTGCGCACCATCATGGTGGGCTTGAGCCTGGCGCTCAAGGCCACCGCGGTGGGCCTGCTGGTCGCCATTCCCTGCGTGGCGATGAATAACATGCTGCGGCGGCGCGTGAAGGAACTGGTCACCCGCTACCAGGCCGGGGTGCAGCGTGGATCATGATCTGGACCAGATCAACGTCATCCCGCTGGTGGACGTGATGCTGGTGCTGCTGGTCATCGTACTCACCACCGCCACCTTTATTTCCACCGGCCAGATTCCCGTGGATCTGGCCAAGGCCAAGCACGCCACGGCGGCGCTGGAAAAGCCGGTGGTGATCACGCTCCAGCCCGGTGGCGGGGTATACGTGAACCAGCAGGCCGTTGCGATGAATGCCCTGGACGTTGCGCTGGGAAGCTATGCCAGGGAAACGCCGATTATCGTGCGCGCGGATCGGGCCACTCTGCTGGAGCGTTTTGTGAAGCTGGTGGATACCATTAAAGACGCCGGCTTTACGCAAGTCAGTCTGGAAGTGGAGCGTTCATGAGCGCGGTTGTGTTCGAGAATTATAGCCCGGGGCGCCTGGATGGCTGGAGGACGTCGCTGGTGCTGCATGGCGTGCTCGGCGGCCTTATCCTGTTCGCCATGGGAGCTGAAGAACCTCCGCTGCCGGAGCCGTTTCGCTGGGATGTGGCGTTTCTGTCCGCCGCCCCGGCGGCGCCTATGGTGCAGCCGCCCGCGCCTGCCGTGACCGAGGCCGTTGCCCCGGTTCAGCAACAAGCGGTTGTATCCGCCGCTCCCGTTACTCCCGTCATAGAACAGGCGGAGCCGAGTGAGCCCCCCCCCGCTCCGCGCCCTAGCCGCCCTGTTGTGCCCCAGCCGGTTGTGCCCCGGCAGACCGCGCCTGCCGTGACCGAGGCCGTTGCCCCGGTTCAGCAACAAGCGGTTGTATCCGCCGCTCCCGTTACTCCCGTCATAGAACAGGCGGAGCCGAGTGAGCCAGAGGCGCCACGGAGGGGGAGGTGCTGATCAAGGCCGTCATTGGCGCCGACGGCCGCCTGCTGCATGCGGAAATCCAGCAAAGCTCGGGGCACGAGGCGCTCGATCAGGACGCCCTGAAAGTGCTGCGCGCCTCCACGCCGCTGGAACTGGAACAGAATCCCTCCTGGCAACAGGCGACGCTTACCATTCCCGTCGCTTACCGTCTTCAGCGCTAAGCTCGATTTCTTCGAGCGGACTTGATCAGAGAGATTCCTTAGCAGGATTTTGCGCCCACGCGCCGAGCCGCGTGGGCTCCGGCTCGCATTCGCCGCAAGTCAGACACGCATCGGCCAGCGCCTGTCCAACGCTACCGATCTCGCACATCCGTGCCGTACCGGCAAGGAGAAACAAATCCTTGAACAGGCGCTGGAGCTCGGTGCGCGCAGCGCAGTCACGCCCGGCATCCTCCCGGCAAACCCAATCCAGGCGCACCGCCCCCCGTTCGTCCACCAGCCGCAGGCGGGGCGCGCCGTTTTCCAGCCAGGCATCAACGCTGTAACGCATGGATGATTCCCTCACGTGCAAAACAATCCGTCTTAATGCAAATGATAATCATTTATATTTAAATTGCAAGCCCTGTGTGCCTCCGTCTGTCCACCTTAATCTATAGGCTAGGCACAAATCATAAATACTATTGCAAATCATTCTCATTAAGTTTAATATCCATGCCTGAAACTTAGGGATGGCCTTGACGGCCGCTGTTTAACGTGTGTGTAACCGGATGAGGAAGAGGAGAAAAAACATGTTTTCAAAGAAAAGAATCAATATCGCGGTTTTGATGGCCTTAGCCTGGCCCGGGGCGGTGGCGGTGGCGCAAGAGGAGGACAAGTCCGTCAAGGCGCCCACGGTGGAGGTCATCGGCACGCCAGAAGCGCTGGAGCGCATTCCCGGTTCCGGTGAGATCCTCGACAAGCAGACGCTGGAAACGAGCCGCGTGTTCACCACCAGCGAGGCTTTGCGCAAGCTGCCGGGGATCAACGTGCGCGACGAGGAGGGTTTCGGCCTGCGCCCCAATATCGGTATCCGCGGACTCAACCCGACGCGCTCGACCAAGATCACACTGCTGGAGGACGGCGTCCCGCTCTCCTACGCCCCTTACGGCGACAACGCCAGCTACTACCATCCGCCCATTGACCGTTACCAACGTATTGAGGTGCTGAAGGGCGCGGGCCAGATTCTCTACGGGCCGCAGACCATCGGCGGCGTCATCAACTACATCACCCCGACGCCTCCCGCCACGCCGGGCGGTTCCATCACCTTGAGTGGCGGCAACCGCGATTATCTAAATGGCCATGTCAACTACGGCGGCACCTGGGGCAGCAACGGCCTGTTGTTCGATTACATCCGCAAACAGGGCGACGGCGCGCGCGACAACACCTATTCCGAACTCAATGACGCCAATTTCAAGGCCGTGCTGGGCATGGGCGCGCAACAGGCGTTGACGCTGCGCGCCAACTACTACAGCGAAGACTCCAACGTCACCTATTCCGGGCTGACCGAGGCGGAGTACCAGAATTTCGGCGCGCGCTACAACCCGTTCAAGAACGACTTCATGTACGCCGACCGGTACGGCGCATCGGCCACCCATGAGTTTGTCCTCAATGATAATGTGGTGTTGACCACCAATCTCTATGGTTCGGTTTTTGTGCGCGACTGGTGGCGGCAGGCCAGCACCACCACGGATAATCAGTGCGGCTTTAACGACGCCCGGCTCGCCGGCACGGCGGTCAATCCCGACACCTGCAATTCGATCCAGGGACGGCTGCGCGACTACTACACCTGGGGCATCGAACCGCGCCTGCGTGTCAATCACAACCTGTTCGGCGTGAGCAGCGAGGCGGACGTGGGTGTGCGCGCCCACTATGAGACGCAGGAGCGACTCCAGATGAACGGCGCCTCGCCCACCGCCCGTACCGGGACCATAGCCGAGGACAACCTGCGCGAGACCGATGCCTACGCGGTGTTCGCGCAGAACCGCTTCCTGCTCGGTGACTGGACGCTGACGCCCGGGCTGCGCTTTGAACATATCGGCAGTTCGCGCACCAATAATCTCACCGGCGTCACAGGCAGCGACACGCTCGGCCAGTGGATTCCCAGCCTTGGCGGCACTTACAGCCCGGGCAAGGCGCTGACCGTGTTCGCCGGCGTGCACCGCGGCTTCGCCCCGCCGCGCACCGAGGACATCATCGGCGGCACCGGCACCAGCACCGATGTCGGGCCCGAACTGTCCGTCAACGGGGAGCTCGGCCTGCGCGCCGAACCGATGGCCGGCACGAACCTGCAGGCGACGCTGTTCCGCAACGACTTCTCGCGCCAGATCGCAGTCGGCTCCATCGCCGGCGGCAGCACGCCGCTCGCCCAGGGCGAGACCCTGTATCAGGGGCTCGAACTCTCCGGCAGGGCGGGCCTGCCTTCCGGCCCGTATCTGCGCGGGGCCTACACCTGGCTGCCCACGGCGGAGCAGACCACTCCCTTCACGCAAGTGGTCGGCGGCGCTCTCGTCTCCGGCAGCGCGGCCGGCAACCGTCTGCCGTACGCGCCCAAGCACCTGCTGACGGCGGCCGTAGGCTACGCGGCGGGCGGGTTGGATGCGCAACTGGAAGCGGTGTACGTAAGCGAGCAGTTCAGCGACTTTGCCAGCAGCGAGGCACCCTCGGCCAACGGGCAGCTAGGGTTGATCTCGGACTACACGACCTGGAACGCCACGCTGAACTACCACTTCAAGCCCGAGCGCACCACGGTGTTCCTGACGGTGAAAAACCTGACCGACAAGGAGTATATCGTGGACCGCACGCGCGGCATCCTGCCCGGCAGCCCGCGTCTGATCCAGGCCGGAATCAAGTACGCGTTTTGAGGCTGCAAGAGTAAGGCTAAACAGCGCCGCCGGGGATGTTGAAACGGCCATCCCCGGCGGCTGTGTCTGACTAACATACGAACAAGACAAGGAGCACATTATGGAACTCGACAAGAAGGCGGCAGCGGAAGTTTTGAATCGTATCCTCGAGCAGGAACTGGCCGGCGTTGTGCGCTACACGCATTATGCGCTGATGGTGTATGGCTATAACCGTATTCCCATCGTCAGTTGGCTGCGCGAGCAGGCGAACGAGGGTTTGTCTCATGCCCAGCAGGCGGGCGAGATGATCACCCAGCTCGGAGCGCATCCC
>JACPZD010000022.1 GCA_016195665.1 Gammaproteobacteria bacterium
CGGTCGGACGTTCCCCGCGCTCCAGCGCACCTAACACACGGTCACGCAAGTCTCTTGAATACGCATACATAGTCGCCCCTCCCCTATGACAGGGACACTATAACACATAAATGTAAATACTTAAATCAAAAATGCTCTAGCATAAATCATACCGACCCTATTTTAGCCGAATTCTTGGCGGTGGGGCAGGGGACGGCCAACAAACTAGGGGAATAACAGCGAAGATCATGAATTCAGAGCGTAAAGTGCTCGCCCAGGTAGACTTCCTTGACGTGTTGATCCCGCAGGATCTCGCCGGGGCTGCCTTCCGCGATGAGCCTGCCCGCGTTCATGATGTAGGCGCGTTCACAGATGCCCAGCGTCTCGCGCACCTTGTGGTCGGTAATCAATACCCCGATGTCACGATCGCGCAGATGCCGGATGATGGCCTGGATGTCCAGCACCGAGATGGGGTCCACCCCGGCGAAAGGCTCGTCCAGCAGGATAAAACGCGGCTCGGAGGCCAGCGCGCGGGCGATCTCCACGCGCCGCCGTTCGCCGCCCGAAAGACTAACGCCCATGTTATCCCGCAGGTGGTGGATATTGAGTTCATAAAGCAATTCCTCGAGCTGCCGCTCCTGCTGGTCACGGCTAAGCCCTTGGCGCGCCTGCAGGATGGCCAGGATATTATCGGCGACCGTCAGCTTGCGGAACACCGACGGCTCCTGCGGCAGATACCCGAGGCCCAGGCGCGCGCGCACGTGCATGGGGGTGTGGGTGATGTCGTGGTGGTCGAGACTGATGGTGCCCTGATCACAGGAGATCAGGCCCACCATCATGTAAAAACAGGTGGTCTTGCCCGCGCCGTTGGGGCCGAGCAGGCCCACGATCTCCCCGCTCTGCACCTCCAGCGAGACATCATTGACCACGTCGCGTGTTTTAAAGCGTTTGGCGAGGTGTAGAGCCTGCAATAGACTCATTAAGAAAGACTCATGGCTGGGTGGGGGGCGCGGGGCCGCTCGATTTTTTCTTGGGCTGGATGATGACCCGAACGCGCTCCTTGCCTGACTTGGCCATGCTGGCGTTCACGACGCTGCGCTCGACGTCGTATTCGATACGGTTGCCGCTGAATTGGTTTTGTTCCTGCCAGACGTGGGCCCCCTCGAGCAAGATCAGCTTGCCGGTGCCGGTGTAATACTCCATCCGCTGGGACTGGGCGCGGACATCCTCCTGTTTCCCGTCGGGGCGCTGCCGGTAATGCGCCGGTTTGCCCTCGGCGAAGGCCTTTTCGATGTCGTTGTTGCGGCTGTACAGGGTGACGATGTCGGCGTCGAGGTGGATGCTGCCCTGGGTGAGGGTGACATTACCTTTATAGACGCTCACCCCTTGTTTATGGTCTATCTCTACGCTGTCGGCCTCCACGTTGATGGGCTGCTCCTTGTCGCTGGACAGGGCGAAGGCCGGCGCGGCGCAGCACGCCGCCAGCAGCGTAAGCAAGGCGCTAAGGATTGGGCGCATAGGTTCCTTTTACCTTGGAGAGCAATTGCAGCCGTTCTTCATCGAGATAAAGACGCATACCCACCGCATGAGTCAGCGAGTTTTGACTCTGCAAGGTCACCGGCTGCCCGGTCTGTGCAAATTTGTCATCGGGCAGCACCTGTAATTCCGAGGTCGTCATGCGCATCGCTTTTCCGGGCGCCGCCTGCGTGTTTTCGACCAGGACATTATCGCGCAATACCACAAATTTTTGCTTCGGACCGACCCAACCGCGCCCGGCGGAGACCTGCCAGGGACCGTCATCGCGCTCATAGAAGGTGAATTGCGGGGCGGTGAATTCGGCGCTGCCGTCGTCGGGATAGTGGGCCAGGTAGCGCGCCTGCAACTGATGCTCCGGAGAACCCGTGGCCCCCATCGTGGTGATAATAAAATTTTCCATGGTGTAGTCGGGATCGTGGCGGACAGTATCCTTGGAGAGGGATAGCCCGTTGTTGACGCTGAGCAACCACTGACTGAACAGGGCCAGCAAGAACAACGCGCCCAGTATTAACAGGGTGCGTTTATCGAAGATGTCGTGCAGTGGACGCACTAGCTGAGGTAACCCTGCAGTTGGGCCTCCAATACACCCCGGGCCTCCATGATCAGTTCGCACACATCGCGCCCCGCGCCCCGCCCGCCTGCGTTCGGCGTCTGCCAGTGGGCGTGTTTTTTTACCAGCGGGTGGGCGTCTTGTACCGCAATGGCGAGGCCCACCCGGAGCATAATGGGCAGGTCCACCACGTCGTCGCCGACATAGGCCACTTCGCCCGCCTCCAGTTTCAGTTTGGCGATCAACTCTTCGAAGGCAGGCAGCTTCTGCAGGCGGCCCTGGTAAACGTGCTCGATGCCTATACTTGCCATGCGCAGTTCCACGACCTTGGAGGTGCGTCCGGTGATGACGGCGATCTCGACGCCGCAGTGCTGCAACATCTTCATGCCGTGTCCGTCGCGCGAGTGAAAGGCCTTGTACTCGAGGCCGTCGTCGCCGAGAAACAGGCTGCCGTCGGTGAGCACGCCGTCCACGTCGAAGACCACGAGTTTGATGCGGGCGGCGCGGTTGAGGATGTCTTGCATATTAAATACAGATACAAGATACAAGATACAAGATACAAGTAAACGGCTGCCACGTTTGGCAGCTTCTTGTATCTTGTATCTTGTATCTTTTATCTGCCTTCATACCACCCCCGCCCGCAGCAAATCGTGCATGCTGAGCGTGCCTACCAGCCGTTGTTCGTGATCCACGACCGGCAGGGCGTTGACCTTGTGTTTTTGCATGAGTTGCAGGGCTTCGGCGGCCAGCAGCTCGGGGCTGGTCGTCTTGCAGTTGCGGGTCATCAGTTCGCTGATGAGGGCGGTGTGCACGTTGACCTCGCGCTCCAGCGTGCGGCGCAGGTCGCCGTCGGTGAAGATCCCCAGCACACGTTGGGCGTCATCCACGATGCAGGTCATGCCCTGGCCCTTCCGGGTCATCTCGACCAGAGCCTCGCTCAGCCGGGCCTGTTCAGTCACCTTCGGGATCTGTTCGCCGGTGCGCATGACATCGCCGATGAGCAATAACAGGCGGCGGCCCAGGCGCCCGCCGGGATGGGTGCGGGCGAAGTCCTGGGCCGTGAAGCCTCGCGCCTCCAGCAGCGAGACCGCCAGCGCATCGCCCATGGCCAGCGTGGCGGTGGTGCTGGATGTCGGCGCAAGCCCCAGCGGGCAGGCCTCCTCGGCGACGTTCACGTTGATGTGCACCGTAGCCATACCCGCCAGGGTGGAGTTCGGATTTCCTGTAAGAGCGATGAGCGGCGCGCCGAGGCGCTTGATGAGCGGCAGGATAGTCAGCACCTCCTCGGTCTCGCCGGAATAGGATAGCGCCAGCACCACGTCCTTGTTGGTGACCATGCCGATGTCTCCGTGGCTCGCCTCGGCGGGATGCACAAAAAAGGCGGGACTGCCGGTGCTCGCCAGGGTGGCCGCGATCTTGCTTCCGATATGGCCTGATTTGCCCATGCCGAATACCACGATGCGGCCCTCGCAACCGAGCAGTATGTGGCAGGCACGGACGAAATCGTCGTCTATGCGCTGGGCCAGCGCCGCCACGGCATTCGCTTCGATCCTGATGACCGCGAGCGCAAGTTGTCGCAGCGCACCGTCATCCAACACTCTGGGTTTGGCGGGGGCAGGTTTTGGCTGACTCATACAATAAGTTTAACGGAATAGTGGGGGCAACAAAACCCTGCTTTAGGTATCATTAGCAAATCAGGGGTGAGCGGCGGGTCTAGGAGCCGCGAACGACAGTACATGGATGTACTGGCTGGGGCCTATGTAATGAACTGATGTCGCGCCAGGGAAGGCAAAGATGATTTTAACATGGGTGAGGAATGACGATGAATTACTGGCTGATGAAATCGGAGCCGGAAACTTTCGGTATTGATGACCTCAAAAAGCGGCCCAAACAGACCGAACCCTGGGACGGGGTGCGCAATTACCAGGCGCGCAACATGCTGCGTGACCGGATGAAGATAGGCGATCAGGCCTTCTTTTACCACTCCAGTTGCGACACGCCGGGCATCGCCGGGATCATGGAGATTGTGCGGGCGGGCTATCCTGACAGCAGCGCCTTCGATCCTGAAGACCACCATTTCGATCCCGGCAGCGATCCGGAAAAGCCACGCTGGTACCGGGTGGATGTGCGTTTTGTGCGTAAACTCAAGCGCACGATAAGCCTAACCGAATTGAAGTCCCATAATGCTCTGGCGGAGTTCCCGTTGCTGCAACGCGGCAATCGCCTGTCGGTGCTGCCGGTGACGCCGCAGCAGTGGAAATTTATTCTATCCTTGGAATAGGAGGGACCCTCATGCGCCTGCCTCACATTGTTGGATTGAGTTTGTTTGGTTTGGTTGTGGCGAGCACTACCCAAGCAGTCGAACTGCCTTTTGAGGTGGCCGAGGTCCGCTACCACACCCTGCCGCGCGAACAGAGCTTCGATGCCGTCATCGAGGCCGTGCAGCAGTCTACGGTCGCGGCGCAGGTCACCGGCCGGGTGGTCGAGATCAACTTTGACGTGGGCGACCTGGTGCCCAAGGACAGCGTCCTGGTGCGCATCCGCGGCGCCGAGCAGCGCGCGGGCCTTGAGGCCCAGCAGGCGGCGCTGCGCGAGGCGGAGGCGCGTCATAAAGAGGCGCAAGCCGAATTCGGGCGCGTCAGCGCGATTTACGAGAAGCGGCTGCTGCCCAAGGCCGCTTTAGACAAGGCCGGCGCCGATCTTAAGGCGGCGCAGTCGCGCGTCGAGGCGGCGCGCGCGACGCTCACCCAGGCCGGTGAACAGCTCGGCTACACCGTGATTACCGCACCTTACAGCGGCGTGGTGCTGAAGCGTCATGTCGAGATCGGCGAGACGGTGAGTGCCGGCCAGCCCTTGATGAGCGGCTATTCGCTGGAAACCCTGCGCGCCACCGCCAGCATACCGCAGCAGCAGATCACCGCCGTGCGCGGCCAGCAACAGGCGCGCGTGATTCTGACTCAGCCCGACCGCACGCTGGAATCCACCCGGCTGATCTTTACGCCCAATGCCGACACGGTGAGCCATACCTACAAGGTGCGCGCGGAGCTTCCGCCCAACCTGGAAGGCGTGCTGCCGGGCATGTTCGCCAGGATGGTGTTTGTCACGGGCGAGGAGCGGCGCCTGGCGATCCCCGGCACCGCCGTGGCGCGCCGCAGCGAGCTTACCGGGGTGTACGTGGTGGATAAACAAGGGAAGGTCATGCTGCGTCAGATCCGCGTCGGCGTTGCCTTGGGCGCTGATCTCATCGAGGTATTGTCGGGTTTAAGCGAGGGTGAGACCATAGCCCTCGATCCCGCCCGCGCAACGGCCTATGTCAAAACCGCGCCGGGATCAAAGCCGTGAATGAACGGCTCGGTCTAGCGGGAACGCTCGCGCGGCGGTTTCTCGATTCCGAGCTGACCCTGCTCATCGCGCTCACCGGCTTGCTGCTCGGGCTGCTCGCCATCGTCATTACGCCGCGCGAGGAAGAGCCGCAGATCGCCGTCACCTTCGCCAACGTGTTCATCGCCTATCCCGGCGCCTCGGCCGGCGAGATCGAGAGCCTCATCAGCACCCCGGCGGAGCAGGTGCTTTCCGAGATCGAGGGCGTCGAGCATATTTACTCCGTGTCGGAGCCCGGCCGCGCCGTGCTCACCGTGCAATTCAAGGTCGGCCAGGACCGCACCCGCGCCATCGTGCGTCTGTACAACGCCATCTATTCCAACCAGGACTGGTTGCCCGCCCGCCTCGGCGTGGGGCAGCCGCTCATCAAACCCAAGGGCATAGACGACGTGCCGATCGTCACGCTTACGCTGTGGAGCAAGAATGCGGCCGTGGGCGGCCATGATCTGCAACGGGTGGCGCACGCCATCGAGGCGGAACTCAAGCGCGTGCCCGGCACCCGTAATATCTACACGATCGGCGGGCCCGACCGGGTGGTGCATGTCGTGCTCGACCCGGTGCGCCTCGCGGGATTCGGCATCGCCCTCGAAGACCTGCGCAAGTCCCTGCGCGCCGCCAACAGCTCGTTGATCGCGGGCGCGGCGGTGAAGGACGATCAGGAAATACAAATACAGGCCGGCGAGTTTTTAGCCGATAGCGGTGAAATAGCCCGCCTGGTGGTAGGTATGCACAACGGCGGGCCGGTGTATCTCGGCGATGTCGCACAGGTCAGCCGCGGTCCCGATCAGCCCGAGCAGTATGTGTGGCACGGCACGGGACCGGCTTCCGGAAAAGGCGTGCGCGGCGAATTTCCTGCGGTCACCGTGGCGATCGCCAAGCAGCCCGGCGCCAATGCAGTCACCATCGCCAATCAGGTGATTCAGCGCATTGAGCAACTGCGCGGCACCTTCGTGCCCGAGGGCGTCGAGGTCACGGTCACGCGCAACTACGGCGCGACCGCGAATGAAAAGGCGGAACACCTCATCACCAAACTCCTCTTCGCCACCGCCTCGGTGGTGCTGCTGGTGCTGATCGCGCTGGGCTGGCGCGAGGCCGTCATCGTCGGTGTGGCCGTCATCGTCACGCTCGCGCTCACCCTGTTCGCCTCATGGGCATGGGGCTTCACCATCAACCGCGTATCGCTGTTCGCGCTGATCTTCTCCATCGGCATCCTGGTGGACGACGCTATCGTGGTCGTAGAAAACATTCACCGCCATCGCCTGGTCAACGGGCTCAGCCTCAGCGAGGCCATCCCGCGCGCGGTGGACGAGGTGGGCGGCCCGACCATCCTGGCGACTTTCACCGTGATCGCGGCACTGTTGCCGATGGCCTTTGTCAGCGGCCTGATGGGCCCCTACATGAGCCCGATCCCGATCAACGCCAGCATGGGCATGCTGATCTCGCTCGCGGTGGCCTTTATCATCACGCCCTGGCTGAGTCTGAAATTATTGCGCCAAGCGCACGGCCACGCGGCCGCCGATGTCATTTCGGAGTCGCGTCTGGCGGGCCTGTTCAACAAGCTGATCGGCCCGTTTCTGCAAGCGCCGGTACGGCGCTGGCTACTGTGGCTGACGATCGCCGTGCTCATTCTGATCTCGATGGGGCTTGCGGGCGTAAAACTGGTCGTGTTGAAGATGCTGCCTTTTGACAACAAATCGGAATTCCAAATAGTCGTGGACATGCCGGAGGGTGTGGCCGTGGAAAAGACGGCCCGCGTGCTGAGCGAACTCGGCGCCTACCTCTCCACGGTGCCCGAGGTCACGGACTATCAGATCTACGCGGGCACGGCCGCGCCGATCAACTTCAATGGCCTGGTGCGTCAGTATTACCTGCGGCGCGGCGCCCATGTCGGTGATATCCAGGTAAATCTTGCCGAGAAATCGCGGCGCACGCGCAGCAGCCATGCCATCGCCCTCGCGGTGCGCGCCCCGCTACAGGAAATCGGCCGCCGCCTGAACGCCAACGTCAAGATCGTCGAGGTCCCGCCCGGCCCGCCGGTGCTCGCGCCGCTGATCGCCGAGATCTACGGCCTCGATCATGCGGGGCAAATCGCCACGGCGCGCAAGGTGACCGAGATGTTTGCAAGCACCCCTGACGTGGTGGATGTGGATAACAGCATCGAGGCCGCCCCGCCCAAGCGGCTGTTTCGCGTGGATCGGGAGAGGGCGGCGCTATTGGGCGTCAGTCAGGAGACGGTCGTCAAGGCGCTCGCCACCGCGCTCGGCGGCGAGGATGTGAGCTATCTGCATGACGCCAAGGCCAAGTATGCGATTCCGATACGCCTTGAATTTTCCGTTGCAGACAAGGCCGATGAACAAGCATTATTAAACCTGCGCGTACCGACCGCGCAAGGCGGGTTCGTGCCGCTGTCCGATTTCACTGCCGTTGTCGAAAGCCGGCGCGAACAGACGATCTACCACAAAGATCTGTTGCCGGTGGTTTATGTCACGGGGGATATGGCGGGCACGCTCGATAGCCCGCTGTACGCCATGTTCGAGATCGCGGCCAAACTCAGCAAGCAGACGCTGGAGCAGTTTTATTTTCGTGCACCCGGCAATTCTTATCAGTACAGCCTCAAGTGGGACGGCGAGTGGCAGATCACCTACGAGACCTTCCGCGACATGGGCATCGCCTACGCCGTGGGGATTATCCTGATCTACCTGCTGGTCGTGGCGCAGTTTCGCTCCTACCTCACGCCGCTCATCATCATGGCCCCCATCCCGCTGACGCTGATCGGCGTCATGCCCGGCCACGCCCTGCTCGGCGCGCAATTCACCGCCACCTCCATGATCGGCATGATCGCCCTGGCCGGCATCATGGTGCGCAACTCGATCCTGCTGGTGGATTTTATCGAACAACAAGTGCGCGCCGGCGCGCCCCTGGAGCAAGCCGTGGTCCACGCCGCCGCCACCCGCGCCAAACCCATCGTGCTCACCGGCCTGGCCGCCATGCTGGGAGCATTGTTTATCCTGGACGACCCGATCTTCAACGGCCTGGCCATCGCCCTGGTGTTCGGCGTGCTGGTCTCTACCCTGTTGACGCTGGTGGTGATCCCGGTGCTTTATTACGCCGTGCAGCGCAGGCGCGCGGTGAGATAGCAGTCTCGTGAGGGAAAACTGAGGTTTAAGCTGACGCAGCGCGGCTTTAGCGCTCGCCCCCGGAGTGTTTTGTTAGCCAGCCAATTCACGGACCCGGCCCGGGCGAAGTTCTGCGACTGCAAGTTGCAGTGCCGGGACAAGCGGAAGAAGGTCGCTCAACCGGTTTGTCTTGGCGCGAAGCACAATAACGGCAAAAGGCCGATAGTTGAGTTGTTGTTGATTAGGCAGGCTCTTGTCAACCGTAACCAGGACATCGAAGCGCCCGGCCATGGCATCCAGCAGGGGGTCGTCATCAAGATCGCCCCAGCCCATCTCCGGGGCGGTTCGAACCTCGTGTATCGGCAACTTCTCGGCAAGGCCCTTCGGCACGCAACCATCTAGCAGAACGCGCACCCGGACCGCCGTGTAAGGCTACGCCGCTACGGCCTTGGCAAGAAGCGCAGACTTGGCAAGCTCCAGCACGGCAATGGCGTGCTCGCGGGAAACGCTCGGGAAGTCCGCCAAAAAATCGTCCAATGAATCCCCCGCTTCGAGGTAGTCAACGAGGGTTTGTACGGGCACTCTGGTCTCAGCGAAGACGGGTGTCCCGCTGAGCCGGTCTGGAGAGGTGGTAATAAGGGGATCAGGTACTGACATTTGGGTATCATCTCATAGGCTTCAACTTTAGCATATCTTTTCTTGGCTGCGTAAGTTCAAGTTGAACGGTGCTTTATTACGCCGTGCAGCGCATTTGCAGGCTACGGTTGAACCCCAAGCAGCTCAGGTAGTTTATGGTGGCTCCTCCGTATAACATTCACTGGCTCGCGCGATGCGCAGGGGTAATGGTTAAATGACCCTTTTCTCTAATAAACGGGTCAAATACAAATAAACGGGTCCAAATAAACGAATAAACGGATAAACGGGTCAGGTTCATTGTATGACTATCTGAGCCATATAAACCTGAAACGGATAAACGGGTCAGGTTCATTGTATGACTATCTGAGCCATACAACGGATAAACGGGTCTACAAACGGATAAACGGGTCAGGTTCATTGTATGACTATCTGAGCCATATAAACCTGTAGCAATCAATACGATAGTCATACAATGAACACGAACCCTGCTGCATCTCAGATGCTAACTGGCACGGCGTTGTTTGGCGCGACCGGGTGGACGACGCGTTAGACGCGAGGCTTTCTGTGCGACATCAACTAGCGAATGCAGAGCCTTATTAACCGCAGCGGAGTTAGGGAAGATGGCTGCCACCTCGGTATCCAGAACTACAACGTTAGAGCTTGCCGTAACGCGCTCGTAATACTTTCCGCGTTCAAGCTTCCCGAAGTCGGACCGCTTGTACTCGGCCCGAAGTTTGTCAGATGTGGGTTTAACCTTCTTCATAAATGTGCCTTTCATGTTGTGTGGCGACGCGGGCGCTAATGATTCGGATTGCATCACCGCGCCCGGTGTGAGCTACGACCAAAAGCCGACCCGATGAGGACATTCCGAAAGTGACCCTCCTTTCTTCACTTTCCGAGTGGTCCGGGTCGGCGCCCGTAACTGCCAACGGGTCGTAGAACACACTGGAAGCTTCCTCAAATGTTACCCTGTGCTTGTGGAAGTTCTCGGGCCTTGGCAGGGTCCCATTCAAAATGTATAGGTCAATTCTAAACCCGATGCATGTTAGGGTCTAACAGGACGCGAGTGGAGTCGCGCCCCCCACTGATTAAGCCTTTCAGTCCCCCCTCAAAAGAAACGGTTGGATGATTTTGTCTTGGGACATTTGATGATGAGCAGTAGACCGATGAGAAAGAGCAGAATGCCGACGGCCAGATAAATGCGCGGCCCCTGTGGCATCTGTTCCCACATCATCTGCATGTGCTCGGAGAAGTGCAGCGCAGCAGACACTAACAATCCGTCCGAATCGGAACTGTAGAGTCCGAAATAGGCAATGGCCAGACCAATTATCAGCAGCAACCCACCCACGAGCTTCGAGGCCGACATAGTATCCCCCAGTCAGGTTTTAACCCTTTTACCCAGTAAAGCTTCAGCTAAAGCGCTTGTATAAAGCATCTATTTGCAATTGGCAATAGCTTATCTGATAAATTAGCCTTTAATTACATAGGACTAAGCTACCCGAACACCATGAAACTGTCCTGTTGGTAAGCATCGCCGCGCTGCTGATACTCTCGGGCATAGATCCGGTGGCTGACCGGCTGACGTGGTTCATGGAGACGGTGCCGGTGATGATCGGCATCGTAGTGCTGACCGCCGCTTCGAACTCAGCATGCTGAGTTATCAGTTGTTGTGGTTGTTCGGGTTGGTGCTGATCTTCGGTGGTCATTACACCTACGCCGAAAATCCGCTGTTTAATTGGCTGCGTGACACCTTTGATCTCGCCCGTAACTACTACGACCGGGTCGGGCACATCCTGCAGGGTGTGGCGCCGGCCATCGTGGCGCGGGAGATTCTGCTGCGTTGCTCGCCGCTACGGCCGGGGAAGTGGCTGTTTGTGATCGTCACGGCGATATGTCTGGCTATCAGCGCCAGTTACGAGTTGATCGAATGGCTGGCGGCATTACTTTTCGAGCAAGCCGTCCAGGCCTTTCTCGGCACGCAGGGCGACCCGTGGGATACGCAGTGGGATATGTTTCTTGCGTTGGTCAGCGCGATGGCTGCGCAACTGTTATTGAACACTCGGCATAACCGCGAGCTGGCGCGGCTGGATAGAATCCCATTTACCGCGGAGGACGCAGAGAAACACGATTACTGAGTAAATCTGTTTTTTCCTCCGCGTCCTCTGTGGTGAAGCTTTTCGCCGCAAGATGGCCTACAGCGCCTCCGAGGCGTAATCGGCGAGGCGCGAGCGTTCTCCGCGGGTGAGGGTGACGTGGCCGCTGTGCTCCCATGCCTTGAAGCGATCCACCACGTAGGTCAGGCCGGAGGTGGTCTCGGTGAGATAGGGGGTGTCTATCTGCGCGATGTTGCCGAGACACACCACCTTGGTGCCGGGGCCGGAGCGGGTAATCAGCGTCTTCATCTGTTTGGAGGTGAGGTTCTGCGCCTCGTCGAGGATGATGAATTTATTGAGGAAGGTGCGTCCGCGCATGAAATTGAGCGAGCGGATCTTGATGCGGTTGCGTATCAGGTCATTGGTCGCGGCGCGTCCCCAATCTCCGCCCACGTCGGACTTGGTCAGCACTTCCAGATTGTCCATCAGCGCGCCCATCCACGGCGTCATTTTTTCTTCTTCCGTGCCAGGCAAAAAGCCGATGTCCTCGCCCACCGGCACGGTGACGCGCGTCATGATGATCTCGGCATAGCGTTTTTCTTCCAGCACCTGGGCAAGCCCCGCGGCCAGCGTCAACAGGGTTTTGCCGCTGCCGGCGATGCCGAGCAGGCTTACGAAATCAATGTCGGGGTCCATGAGCAGGTTGAGCGCGAAGTTTTGCTCGCGGTTGAGTGCGTTGATGCCCCACACGGTGTGTCGCGCGCCGTGATAGTCGCGCACCAGTTCGATGGTGGCCGTCGGGCCTTGCAGGTCGCGCACGACCGCCTGAAAACCACCCTCTGCCGAGTCATAAAGAAATTGATTGGGGTGCCACTGCTCGACGCCGGGACCGGTGACCTTGTAAAAGGTGCGGCCGCTCTCCTTCCAGGAGGACATGTCCTTGCTGTGCGTGTCCCAAAAGCCCTGGGGTAATTCCGCATAGCCGCTGTAAAGCAGATTGACGTCATCCAACACCTGGTCGTTGTAATAGTCCTCGACATAAATGCCGAGCACCGCCGCCTTGATGCGCAGATTGATGTCTTTGGTGACCAGCACCACCGTGACGTCGGGGCGTTGCCGTTGCAGCGCAACGGCGGTGGCGAGGATGTTGTTGTCGGGTTTGTTGCCGGGCAAGGCGTCGTGCAGGGTGGTCTCCAGGGCGTGAGTCTGGAAGAATAGCCGGCCGCGGCTTGCATCGGCGCCGGCGCTGGAGAGATGGTTGAGGGAGGGCAACTGCAGGCCCTGATCTATCTCCTCCTTGCTGGCGTTGCACATCAGCTCATCCAGGAAGCGGCTCACCTGACGCGCGTTGCGCGCGACTTCCGACATGCCCTTTTTGCCGGCGTCCAGCTCCTCCAGCACGACCATGGGGATGTACACGTCGTGCTCCTGGAAGCGGAAGATCGCGGCAGGATCGTGCATCAACACATTGGTGTCGAGCACAAAGATGCGTTTGCCGGTGATTTCTTTTCTTGCCATATTTTGGGGTAGTGGGCCGAATGAATTCGGCCCTACAATTATCCTAAACTCCGCACCGCCTCCAGCACTTCATCCACATGGCCATCCACTTTGACCTTGCGCCATTCCTTGCGCAGCACGCCCTTTTTATCAATCAAAAAAGTGCTGCGTTCCACGCCCATCACTTCTTTGCCATACATGTTTTTCGGCTTGATGACATCAAACATCCGGCAGACCTTTTCGTCTTCGTCCGCTAACAGGTCGAAGTTAAAGGCCTCTTGCTGCTTGAAAGATTCATGAGATTTGACGCTGTCGCGGGAGACACCCAGCACCACCGTATCGAGCTTGGCGAACTTGGACTGCTCGTCACGAAAGTTCTGCCCTTCCAGGGTGCAGCCGGGCGTTTTGTCCTTCGGATAAAAATACAGCACGACATTTTTACCCTTGAGATCGGCGAGGCCGACGGTCTTGCCGCCGGTGGCGGGCAGTTTGAAGTCGGGGACGGGTTTGCCGAGGGCGATTTTAGTCATGGGACTCCTCCATGATGGTAGCGTGTCGTGTAAATAGGGGTGGAAAAATTCTATCCTATATCAGCACGAATAAAACAGGCCGTCCCTGGCCTGTTCCGGAGGTACCGAAGACTACTTCTTGGCGGGCTCTGCGGCAGGTTGCGGCGCTGGCGTTGAGTCCGGTGCGGCAGCAGGAGCAGGCGCCGGGGTTACGGCCGGGGCAGCCGCCGGAGCAGGTGCGGCAGGCGCCGGTGCGGCGGCCAGCTTGATCTCCACCTTGGCCTTGGCCTTCAGACCTTCCAGATAGTCCTTGATCTGCTTATTGCGCATCACACCGCGCACGTTTTCCTTGACCTTGTCGAACTCGGGCGGCGCGACATCGCGGCTGTCTTCCGCCAGAATCACATGCCAGCCGAACTGCGACTGAACAGGGGTCTTGCTATAAGTGCCTTTTTCCATGCTGGTGACCGCATCGGCGAAGGGTTTGACCATCTGACGCGGATCGAACCAGCCCAGATCGCCGCCGTTCTGCCCGGAGCCGGTGTCTATGGATTTCTCCTTGGCGATCTTGGCGAAATCACCACCCTTGTCGAGCTCCGCGATGATGGCCTTGGCCTCGTCCTCGGTCTTTACCAGCACGTGCTTGGCCTTGTATTCCTTGGTTTTCACATTCCCCATGTGCGATTCGTATTCCTTCTTCATCGCCTCATCGGTGATGGGGCTGGACTCGATGTGCTGGCGGATGGCCATGTTGGCGAGGATGTTGCGCTTCTGGTTTTCAAGCTCGGCGACGATCTCGGGCTTTTTGTCCAGGCCCTTGGCCAGGGCGTCCTGGTAAATGACCTCGCGGCTGATCAGTTCGTCCAGTGCGGCCTTGGTGTCATCGGGTCCGGCGTCCGGGCGTGAGGCATTGCGTTGCTTGGTGTAGGCGTCTAAGGCGTCTTTGCCGATGGCCGTGCCGTTGACCACGGCCACGGGTTCACCGGCTGCGGCTGCGCTCGTCTTCTCTGCGCCGCCGGTGGTGGGTTTGCCACCCTGGTCTGGGGATTTATTGCAGCCAGTGAGGGCGGCAAGGCCGACGACTGCTGCGAGCAGCAGGGTATTTTTAAGTTTAAACATACTCTATGTCCTTTAATGTGGGTAATGTAGGGGCTAGGTTGATAATTCTTCAGGGGTGAGGGCCTTGATGGTCAGGGCGTGTATATCGGTCTGCATCGCTGAACCCAACGCATCATATACCATCCGGTGGCGCTGGAGCAGCCCCTTGCCGTTAAAAACGTTGGACACAATGACGAGCTTGAAGTGCCCGCCGCCGCTCCGCGCGCCCGCGTGACCGGCGTGTTTGTGGCTTTCGTCGAGGATTTCCAACTGCTCCGGGGCAAGTACGGCCAGGCGCTCGCGGATCATATCGGCGCGCCCCGCCGCCATCATGGCAGCACCTTCTTGAAGGGTTTGACCGTGACGCGCTGATATACCCCCGAACTGAGATAGGGGTCCGCGTTGGCCCAGTCCTGTGCGTCCCGCAGCGATGCAAACTCCGCCACCACCAGGCTGCCGCTGAAACCGGCAGGGCCGGGGTCTTCGCTGTCTATCGCCGGGTGAGGCCCGGCCAACAACAGCCGCCCTTCATCACGCAACCGGGTGAGGCGTTGCAGATGGCCGGATCGCGCCGCCATGCGCCTTTCCAGACTGTTTGGGACGTCTTCCCCCAAAATGGCGTAGAACATCAACGCTCGCCTTCGGACGTGTCGTCGGGCTTGATATGCCGCGAAAGATAAAAGGCCTGGATGATGACAAACACGAAGGTGATCGCCATCAGGCCGAACACCTTGAAGTTGACCCAGATGTTGCGGCGCGTCTCCGCGTCCTGGTCAAGCGCATAGTAAAAGGCCACATACAGGTTAAGCGCGCCGAGTATGACAAAAAGGATACCCCAGCTCAGATTGTAGCGGTGCCAGAGGCGCTGCGGCAACGTCATCTGTGCGCCCAACAACTTCTGAATCACGGTCTCGCGCCCCACAAAGTGGCTGGCGAGGACCACCGCCGCGAGCACCCAATAGAGAATGGTGGGCTTCCATTTGATGAAGGTCTCGTCATGCAATATCAGGGTGAGACCGCCGAAGACGGCAATGACGGCGAGGGTAATGAGATGCATGCGCTCGAAACGCCGGTGTTTAAGCCAAAACAGACCGACTTGCAGAAAGGAGGCCGCAATCGCCACCGCCGTCGCCACGTAGATGACGTAGTACTTAAAGGCGATAAAGAACAGCAGCAGCGGAAACAGGTCGAAAAAGATTTTCATCGTTTGGCGGGGAGAGGTGGCTCGCAGTGTAAATAATACATTGTGACATGAGTGTGGTGTTGGGGCTAGGGGTTTAACCCAAGGTAAGGCGTGAGGCGTGAGGCGTGAGGCGTAAAGCTGATTTTCCTCACCCCTCACTCCTCACCCCTCACTCCTCACCCCTCACCCCTCACCCCTCACTCCTCACTCCTCACTCCTCACTCCTCACTCCTCACGTTTAAGAGACCCTTAAGCCGGTAAAGAGTTTCCAGGGCTTCCTTGGGGCTCATCTCATCCGGCCGCAGTGCGGCGGCCGCTTCCAGCAGCGGATGGATAGGCGCGGGAGGAAAGAGATCGCGCTGCACGCCGATACTATGAGGAAGATGCTGGGATTCGAGCTGTCTCAGCCGCTGTTTGGCTTGGGTGATCACGACGCGCGGCACGCCGGCCAGCGCGGCGACTTGCAGTCCGTAACTCTGATTGGCGGGGCCTTCCTTGACGGCGTGCAAAAACACGATGCCCTCGCCGTGCTCGACGGCGTCGAGGTGCACGTTGGCCACGCCTTCGATCTCCTCGGGCAGGCTGGTCAACTCGAAGTAATGCGTGGCAAACAAGGTGTAGGCGCGCGCCTCGCGGGCGATATGCGCCGCGCAGGCCCAGGCGAGCGCGAGACCGTCGAAGGTGCTGGTGCCGCGCCCGATCTCATCCATCAACACCAGGCTGTGCGCAGTCGCATTGTGCAGGATGCTCGCGGTCTCGGTCATCTCCACCATAAAAGTGGACCGCCCGCCGGCGAGATCATCCGCGGCGCCGATGCGTGTGAAGATGCGGTCCACCGGGCCGATCACGGCGCGCCGCGCGGGCACGTAACTGCCGATGTGGGCAAGCAGCACGATGAGCGCGGTCTGGCGCATGTAGGTGGATTTGCCGCCCATGTTCGGGCCGGTGATGATGAGCATGCGGCGCGCGTCATCGAGTAGCAAATCATTGGGCGTGAAGGGGACGTCCAGGGCCTGCTCGACCACCGGGTGGCGGCCGCCTTCGATGCACAGGCCCGGCGTGTCCGTGATAGTGGGGGCGCTCCAATTCAGAGTTTCGGCGCGCTCGGCAAGATTGGCCAGCACATCCAGTTCCGCCAACGCCGCTGCAGTGGTTTGCAATCCGGCCAGCTCGGCGTTGAGTTTATCCAGCAGTTCTTCGTAGAGCCCCTTTTCGCGCGCCAGCGCCCGTTCGTTCGCGCTCAGCACTTTATCTTCAAACTGCTTCAGTTCCGGCGTGATGTAACGCTCCGCGCCCTTCAGGGTCTGGCGGCGCTGGTAGTCGGCGGGTACATGCTCGGATTGGGCGCGCGTCACCTCGATGTAATAACCGTGCACGCGGTTGTAACTCACCTTGAGGGCGCCGATGCCGCTACGCGCGCGTTCGCGCTGCTCCAGATCGAGCAAATACTGCCCCGCGTTTTCGCGCAGGGTGCGTAGCTCGTCGAGTCCGGCGTCGTAACCTTGCGCGATGACGCCGCCGTCGCGGATCAGCATCGGCGGCGTCTCGATAAGGGCGCGCGCCAGGAGATCATGTATCTCCGGATACGGCGTGATGTCTTGCGCCAGCGCCGCCGCATTGTGTATGTGTAATGCGCTCAGTACATCAGGCAACGCCGCCAAACCGGCGCGCAGTTGCACGAGATCACGCGGCCGCGCGCTGCGCAGCGCCACCCGCGCCAGGATGCGCTCCATGTCACCGATTCTGCGAAGCTGATCGTGCAGCGTTAGCGCGAGACGCCGCTCAATTAGAATGCCAATGGCATCCAGGCGTTGACTTAGTATCGTGCGATCACGCAACGGGCGCTGTATCCAGCGCCGCAGCAAGCGGCCGCCCATCGCGGTCGCGGTACGGTCCACTACACCGGCTAGGGTGTGCTCCTGTGCACCGGCAAGGTTGGTTTCGAGTTCCAGATTGCGGCGGCTCGCGGCATCCAGTATCAGACCCTCCTCACGCCGTTCGACACTGAGGGCGCGGATGTGGGGCAGAGGGCTGCGTTGCGTGTCGCGGGCATAGTTCAAGAGACAGCCCGCCGCGCCTACCGCCACCGGCAAATCCTCGCCGCCGAAGCCCTTGAGGTCGCGGGTGCCGAACTGCGCGCACAACCCGCGCAGCGCGCTGTCGGTATCAAACTGCCATGGCGCGAGAGGGTGCACACCGCGCCGCTCTTTCACAAAGGGATAACGCGCCAGCGCATCGCCGATGAGCAGCTCGGCGGGATTGAGCCGCGCAAGCTCACCGGCCAGCGCCTCGGCGCCGGATGTCTCCAGCAGGCTGAAGCGCCCGCTGCTGATGTCCAGCGCGGCGATGCCGAACAGCGGTTCGCCTCCGCCAGAGGGCTCCTCGTTCACGGCCACTAATAAATTGTCACGGCGCTCCTCCAGCAAGGCCTCGTCGCTGATCGTGCCGGGGGTGACGATGCGCACCACCTTGCGCTCCACCGGCCCCTTGGCCTTGGCGGGGTCGCCTATTTGTTCACAGATCGCAACCGAGACGCCCTGCCTGACCAGTCTGGCGAGATAGGGTTCGACCGCATGCACCGGCACCCCCGCCATCGGGATAGGCTGATCGCCCGACTGGCCGCGCGCAGTGAGGGTGATGTCCAACAGCGCCGCCGCCTTGCGTGCGTCGTCGAAGAACAACTCGTAAAAATCCCCCATCCGGTAGAATAACAACTGCTCCGGGTGCTCGGCCTTGATGCGCAGATACTGCTGCATCACGGGGGTATTCTGGGGAGGGGATGGGAGTGTCTGTGTCATGCGGGCAGTGTAGCGAACTCGGTGCGCCGCTCACAGGTTTTTACGCGAAACCCCGCTTTAAGCGCCTGTTGGGCTTGAAAAACAGGCTGTAAGTTACTATACTTGTCAGTCTATTGCGGGGTGGAGCAGTCTGGCAGCTCGTCGGGCTCATAACCCGAAGGTCGCAGGTTCAAATCCTGCCCCCGCTACCAAAGAATAACGTAGTTAAGGAAGTGGGCCTCGTGCCCACTTTTTGTTTCTAGGGTTGGTGGACGGTGCCTAAGAGGGATTTACAACTCGAGCAGTTGATAGAGCCCGCGGTGCGGGCTTTAGGCTTTGAGCTGGTGGGCGTGGAGTATATGCCGCAGGGCCGGCACTCGCTGCTGCGGATATATATAGACAGCCCGCACGGCATCGGCCTGGAGGATTGCGAAAAGGTCAGCCACCAGGTGAGCGGGGTGCTGGATGTGGAGGACCCGATTCATGGTCATTACGACCTGGAGGTGTCCTCGCCGGGGCTGGACCGGCCGCTGTTCAGTCCCGAGCATTTTGTGAAGTACGCGGGCAGTACGGTAAAGATCCGGCTGCAAACGCCGATCGCCGGCCAGCGTAACTTTACAGGCGTGTTGCAAGGTATGCGCGGTACGGATGTGGTGATTGTTGAAAATGGCGTGGAACGTGTATTGCCCCACGCCGCTATTGCCAAGGCGCATGTGGCGCCTGAATTTAAAACTAGGGAAAAGATACAAGAGAAAAGATACAAGTGAATCAAGCTGATGGAGCAGTAATTCAGCTTTTGCTTTACTTGTATCTTGTATCTTGTACCTTTCCCCTTGTATCTGTCTTTATAAGGTGATGTATGAATAAAGAGATATTACTGGTGGTTGACGCCGTCTCCAACGAGAAGGGCGTGGCGAAGGCTATTATTTTCGAGGCCATCGAGGCTGCGCTGGCGACGGCCACCAAGAAGCGTCATCTGGGCGAGGAGATTGAGGTCCGGGTGAGCATCAATCGCGAGACGGGTGAATACCAGACCTTCCGTCAGTGGCTGGTCGTGCCCAATGACGCGGAGGAGTTTAACCCCAGCACCCAGATCAAACTCATGGATGCGGAAGACGTTCACCCGGGCATAGCGCTCGGCATGTTCATCGAAGAACCGATGGAGTCGGTGAGCTTCGGGCGCATCGCGGCGCAAACCGCGCGCCAGGTCATCGTGCAGAAGGTGCGCGACGCGGAGCGCGCCCAGGTGGTCGAGGCGTACAAGGAGCGTCGGGGTCAGCTCGTCACCGGCGTGGTCAAGCGGGTGGAGCGCGGCAGCGTCATACTCGATCTCGGCAGCAATGCAGAGGCCCTTATCGGCAAGGACGACATGATCCCGCGTGAGCCGGCGCGGCCGGGCGACCGGATACGCGGCTATCTGCGCGAGGTGCGTTCCGAGGCGCGTGGACCGCAGTTGTTTGTGAGCCGCACGGCGCCGGAACTGCTGATCGAACTGTTCAAGCTGGAAGTGCCGGAGGTGGGCGAGGGCCTGATCGAGATCATGGGCGCGGCGCGCGATCCGGGCCTGCGCGCCAAGATCGGGGTGAGATCGAAGGAACCGCGCATAGACCCGGTCGGGGCATGCGTCGGCATGCGCGGCTCACGGGTGCAGGCGGTATCGAGCGAACTTGCGGGCGAGCGCGTGGACATCATTCTGTGGGATGAAAACCCGGCCCAGTACGTGATTAACGCCATGTCCCCCGCCGAGGTCAAATCCATCGTGGTGGACGAAGAGGCTCACAGCATGGACGTGGCGGTGGCCGAAGACCAACTGTCGCAAGCCATCGGCCGCGGCGGCCAGAATGTACGGCTGGCGAGCCAGCTTACCGGCTGGGAACTGAACGTCATGACCGAATCCCAGGCCGATGAAAAGAGCGAGGCCGAGGCGGAGTCTTTGCAGGCCATGTTCCGCGCTCAACTCGATGTGGACGAGGACGTCGCCGCGATCCTGGTGCAGGAAGGTTTTTCCAGCATCGAGGAGGTGGCCTACGTCCCGGTGCAGGAAATGCTGGCCGTCGAGGAATTCGACGAGCAACTGGTCGAGGAGCTGCGCAATCGCGCCAAGGATGTGCTGATCACCCGCGCGATCGCCACGGAGGAAAGGACGGGCACGCCCGAGCTGGCGGCCGACCTCCTCGAAATGGAAGGGATGGACGAGCCGCTTGCGCACACACTGGCGAGCCACGGTATCATAACGATGGAAGATCTGGCCGAACAGTCGGTGGATGATCTGGCGGAGATCGCCGGCCTCGACAGCGAGCGCGCCGGTAAACTCATCATGACGGCGCGTGCGCCGTGGTTTGCCAACGAACAGAAACACTAAAGCCGCCTAGAGTTAATTGAATGCCTGATGTCACTGTAAAACAATTCGCCGATGTCGTCGGCATCCCGGTTGAGCACCTGCTCACCCAACTGGGTGAAGCGGGCCTGACCGTCAAGAGCGCCGACGAGACGATCAATGACAACGAGAAGCTCAAGTTGCTGAGTTATCTGCGCCGCAGTCATGGCGAGGGCGACACCCTGGGCGCGACCGAGCCGCGCAAGATCACCCTCAAGCGCAAGACGGTCAGCGCCTTGAAGCAGACCGGTGCGCAAGGCAAGACGGCTAAATTGGTGAACGTGGAGGTGCGCAAGAAGCGCACCTATGTCAAGCGCAGCGTCGTGCTGGCCGAGGAACAGGAACGCGCCGAGCAACTGAGCGTGGAGCGCGAAGCCGTCGAGCAAGAGGGCGTCAAGCTCAAACAGGAACAAGAGGAAAAATTACGGGCCGAGGCTGCCCGGATCGAGGAGGAGACGCGGCTCAAGGCCGAGCAGGAGGCCAAGCTCAAGGCGGAACAGCAAGAGAGGCCTAAGAAAGAGTCTCCCGGCGCCGCTGCGGCAAAGGAATCCGCCAAGCCCGCCCCCGAGGCCGAGAAGAAACCCAAATGGCGCGCCGACAAGGGCGAGCGGGATACCAAATACGGCCGCGAGGAATTACACGTCGCGACCGACATGGCGAGCCGCCGCAAAAAGAAAACCAAGTTCCGGGGCGCCGCCGTCGCGTCGCCGACCCGTCACGGCTTTGAGAGACCCACTGCGCCCATCGTGCGCGAGGTAGGCATCCCCGAGACTATCACCGTGGCGGAGTTGGCGCAGCGGATGTCGGTCAAGGCGGCCGAGGTCATCAAGGTCATGATGAAGATGGGCAGCATGGTGACCATCAACCAGGTGCTGGATCAGGACACCGCCGCGGTCGTGGTCGAAGAAATGGGACATACCCCCAAACTGCTGAAGGAAAACGCCCTGGAGATGGATCTGGGCCTGACAGGAGAGATCAGCGGAGAGAGAATTTCCCGCGCCCCGGTGGTCACCATCATGGGACACGTGGATCACGGTAAGACCTCGCTGCTGGACTATATCCGCCGCACCAAGGTGGCGACCGGCGAGGCGGGCGGTATCACCCAGCACATCGGCGCCTACCACGTGGAGACGCCGAAAGGCATGATCACCTTCCTCGATACGCCGGGCCACGCCGCGTTCACCGCCATGCGCGCGCGCGGCGCCAAGATCACCGACATTGTGGTGCTGGTGGTGGCTGCCGATGACGGCGTGATGCCGCAGACCATCGAGGCCATTCAACACGCCAAGGCCGCCAACGTCCCGATCGTAGTCGCGGTCAACAAGATAGACAAGCCCGAGGCCGATCCGGATCGCGTCAAGCAAGAATTGGTCAAACAGGAGGTCGTGCCCGATGATTGGGGCGGCGATACGATCTTCGCCAGCGTCTCGGCCAAGACCGGCGCGGGCGTGGATGCCTTACTCGATTCCATTCTGGTGCAGGCCGAGGTGTTGGAACTGGCCGCCGTCAAAGACTGCCTCGCCTCCGGCGTGGTGATCGAGTCCAGCCTCGACAAAGGCCGTGGGCCGGTCGCGACCGTGCTGGTTCAGAACGGCACCTTGCGCAAGGGCGACATCTTGTTGGCGGGTTCGGAATACGGCCGGGTGCGCGCATTGCTTGACGAAACCGGCAAATCGCTTACCGAAGCCACGCCCTCCATGCCGGTGATGGTGCTGGGACTGGCCGGCACGCCCAACGCCGGCGACGAAGTGGTGGTGGTCGCCGACGAGCGCAAGGCCCGCGAGATCGCCCTGTTCCGCCAGGGCAAGTTCCGCGACGTAAAACTCGCACGCCAGCAGTCGGCCACGCTCGAGGATGTCTTCTCGCGCATGGAGGAAGGTAAGATCAGCACCCTCAACCTCCTCATCAAGGCCGACGTGCAGGGCTCGGTCGAGGCGCTCAGCGAGGCGTTGCAGAAGCTCTCTACCGATGAGGTCAAGGTGCGCATCATCGCCAGCGGCGTGGGAGGAATCAACGAGTCGGACATCCACCTTGCAGTGGCCTCCGGCGCCATCGTGATCGGGTTTAACACCCGCGCGGACGCCACCGCGCGCCGCCTGGTCGCCGAGGAAGGCGTGGACCTGCGCTACTACAGCGTCATTTACAACGTCATTGACGAGGTGCGCGCCGCCATGACCGGCATGCTCGCCCCCGAGTTCAAGGAACAGATCATCGGCCTGGCTGCCGTGCGCGACGTGTTCAAATCATCCAAGCTCGGTGCGATCGCCGGCTGCATCGTGGTGGAAGGCGCGGTGCGCCGCAACAACCCGATCCGGGTGCTGCGCGACAACGTGGTGGTGTATGAAGGCGAACTCGAGTCGCTGCGCCGCTTCAAGGACGATGTCAGCGAAGTGCGCGCCGGGACGGAGTGCGGTATAGGTGTGAAAAACTACAACGATGTGAAGGTCGGCGATCAGATCGAAGTGTACGAGCGCGTGCAGGTGGTTCGTAAATTATAGGGGAAAGATACAAGATACAAGATACAAGAAAAACCAAATCATAACGCCAAAGAGAGGGGTTCTACTTGTATCTTGTATCTTTCCTCTTGTATCTGCCTCTATGAAAGAATTCAACCGCACCCAACGCATGGGCGATCAGATACAGCGCGAGTTGGCGCAACTGATCCAGCAGCAGATCGCCGATCCGCGGCTGGGGATGGTCACTGTCTCCGCGGTGGAGGTATCGCGCGACCTGGCCCATGCCAAGGTGTTCATCTCGGTGCTGGACGAGCAGCATGACGCGCAGGCCAGTCTCGATGTGCTGAACAAGGCGGCGGGTTACCTGCGCCATGAACTCGCGAAGCGCACCAAGATGCGGGTCACGCCCCGGTTGCGTTTTGTCTACGACCCCACCTTGAAATACGGTTCCCGGCTCTCTACCCTGATTGATACCGCGGTCAGTGAAGACCGTACACATAAAACCAGCGATGAGTAAGGTATACAAAGACATCCACGGCATCGTCCTGCTGGATAAGCCGGTGGGACTCAGCTCAAACGCCGCCTTGCAGACCGTCAAGCGTCTCTATCAGGCGCGCAAGGCCGGACACACGGGCAGCCTCGACCCGCTGGCCAGCGGCATGTTGCCGATCTGCCTGGGCGAGGCCACCAAGTTCGCCGGTTTTTTGCTGGACACGGATAAACGCTATCGCACGGTGTGCCGGTTGGGCGTCGCCACAACCACCGGTGACGCCGAGGGCGAGGTCATCGCCGTAAAACCGGTTGCCGGCTTCACGAGGGAGAAGGTGGAAGAGGTGCTGTCACGGTTTACGGGGCCGCTGTCGCAGATCCCGCCGATGTATTCCGCCCTCAAACAGGCCGGACAACCCCTTTATCGTCTCGCCCGGCGCGGCCTGAGTGTGGAACGCACACCCCGTGAGGTGGTGATCCACAGCCTGAAACTGCTGCGCTACGAGAACGACGAGATCGAACTGGAGGTGTCCTGCTCCAAGGGCACGTACATCCGCACCCTGGCCGAGGATATAGGCGCGGTGCTGGGCTGCGGGGCCCATGTCGCCGCCTTGCGCAGACTGTCCGTCGGCGGCTTCAGCGAAGGTCAAATGCACAGCCTGAAGGATTTGCAGTGTATGGCCGCAGAAGGCGCCGATGTGCTGGAGCAGGCGTTGTTGCCCATGCAGTGTGTGTTGCAACACTGGCCGGAGGTTAGCCTTACAGACGATGCGGCCTACTATCTGGGCCAAGGCCAGGCGGTGCGCGTCGCCGAGGCGCCGCTGGATGGCTGGGTCAAACTCTATTCGCGGCAGGGCTTTTTAGGTATAGGCCAGGTGCTTGCGGACGGCAGGGTGGCGCCCAAGCGGCTCATCACTCTTGCGGTTTAGCCGCTTACTTGAGATGCGGCCGTTATTTGTCTTTCAATTCAGGGCCGTTTTTTTTATAATATGCTATTAAATTCGAGATGATGAGAGTCAGGAGTTAACTATGCCACTGAACAGCGAACAAAAAGGGCTTGTAGCGAAGGAATACCAGCGTGCGCCGAGAGATACCGGTTCACCCGAGGTTCAAGTTGCACTGTTGTCCGCGCAGATTGACCATCTATCCGGCCATTTCAAGGTGCACGCCCACGATCACCATTCCCGGCAGGGCCTGTTGCGCATGGTCAGCCAACGCCGCAAGCTTCTGGATTATTTAAAGAAGAAGAACATCGAAAAATACCGTGAACTCATCACTCGACTCGGGTTGCGCAAATAACTCCGTCCCAGACATGTTCTCCCTCCGTTTTATCCGAATTCAGCACGTAAGGAACACGCAGTGAACCCCATTAAAAAGAGTTTTCAGTACGGTGACCATACTGTCACCATCGAAACAGGCGAAATTGCCCGGCAGGCCTCCGGGTCGGTCATGATCAGCATGGGCGACACCGTGGTTATGGTCACCGCCGTAGGTATCAGGGAAGCGGAAGCGGGCCGCGATTTTTTCCCGCTCACGGTCAATTATCAGGAACGCACCTACGCGGCGGGCAAGATCCCCGGCGGCTTCTTCAAGCGCGAAGGCCGGCCCAGCGAGAAAGAGACGCTGACCTCGCGTCTGATAGATCGCCCCATCCGCCCGCTGTTCCCCAAGGGTTTCACCAACGAAGTTCAGATCATCGCCACCGTCGTCTCGCTGGATAAGGAAATTGATCCCGATGTCCCCGCCATGCTCGGCGCCTCCGCCGCCCTGGCGATTTCCGGCATGCCCTTCATGGGGCCGATCGGCGCGGCGCGGGTCGGTTACCGCGACGGTGAATACGTGCTCAATCCTACCTTCAGCCAATTGGCAAAGTCGGACCTCGACCTGGTCGTCGCCGGCACCCAGAACGCCGTATTGATGGTCGAGTCCGAGGCCAAGCAATTGCCTGAAGAGGTCATGCTCGGCGCCGTGATGTTCGGCCACCAGCAGATGCAGACGGCGATCAACGCCATCCGCGAATTGGCCGCGCAGGCCGGAGTAAAGTCATGGGATTGGAAGCCTGCGGCCAAGGACGATAGTCTGCATCAAGCCATAGAAGCCGCCGGCCATGCGCTGATTGCCGAGGCGTATCAGGTCCGCGAGAAGCAGGCGCGTCAAAACCGGCTGGCCCAGATCCGCACCGAGCTTGCCGCCAAGCTCGCCGGCGATGCTGCCGCCGACTGGAACGAGGAGGCGGTCGGTCACGCCATTGAAAAGCTGGAAAGCAAGGTGGTGCGCGAACAGATCATCGAGGGCAAGCCGCGCATAGACGGCCGCGACACGCGCTCCATACGCCCCATCCGCATCCGCGCCGGCGTATTGCCGCGCACCCACGGCTCCGCCTTGTTTACCCGTGGCGAGACTCAGGCGCTGGTGGTTGCGACCCTGGGCACCGGACGCGACGCGCAGTTGATAGACGCGATAGAGGGCGAACGCAAGGAACCCTTCATGCTCCATTACAACTTCCCGCCTTCCTGTGTCGGCGAAACCGGCATGGTCGGCAGCCCCAAGCGCCGCGAGATCGGTCACGGCCGCCTGGCCAAGCGCGGCCTGATCGCAGTGATGCCCAATATGGACCAGTTTCCCTATGTGATCCGCGTGGTCTCCGAGATCACCGAGTCCAACGGCTCCAGCTCGATGGCGAGCGTGTGCGGCTCCAGCCTCGCGCTGATGGACGCCGGTGTGCCGATCAAGGCCCCGGTGGCGGGCATTGCGATGGGCCTCATCAAAGAGGGCAGCCGCTTTGCGGTGTTGTCCGACATCTTGGGTGACGAGGATCATCTCGGTGACATGGATTTCAAGGTGGCCGGTTCCGCACAAGGCGTCACCGCGCTGCAAATGGACATCAAGATTGACGGCATTACCGAGGAGATCATGGCCGCCGCCCTGGCGCAGGCCAAGGAAGGGCGCTTGCACATCCTCGGCGAGATGAATAAAGTGCTCACCGAGCCGCGCAAGGAGATGTCCGACTACGCGCCGCGCATCGTCACCTTCAAGATCCATCCCGACAAGATCCGCGATGTGATCGGCAAGGGCGGCATCACCATCCGCGCCCTTACCGAGGAGACGGGCGCCACCATAGATATATCCGATGACGGTACGGTCAAGATCGCCTCGGTGGACAACGCCGCGAGCCTGGAGGCCCGCCGCCGCATCGAACAGATCACCGCCGATGTCGAGGTGGACAAGATCTACGTGGGTCGCGTCGCCAAGCTCATGGACTTCGGCGCCTTCGTCACCATCCTCCCCGGCCGAGACGGCCTGGTGCACATCTCGCAGATCTCCGAGGAGCGCGTCGAGAACGTCGGCGACAAGCTCAAGGAAGGCGAAATGGTCAAGGTCAAGGTACTGGAAATTGACAAGCAGGGCCGCATCCGCCTCAGCATGAAGGCGGTGGAGCAGGTCGTGCGAGTTTCTTCCTAAGCTTTGCTAAAACTCGCGCAAAGACGCTGGGCGTCTTTGCGTGGGGTTTTTCCCCCTCTTAAGAGCATATCCATAAATAGTTCCCCTGCGTCCCTTGCGGTGAAAAAGCTTCACCGCGGAGGACGCGGAGGAGAAACAAATCCTTCTTGATTTCTCTGCGCCCTCTGCGGTAAATTATTTATGGATAAGTTCTAAATATCTCCGCTTGCCCTCGGCGAGCAGCTTCAGTAGTATGGGTCACCACTTGCACAAAGGGGGTGCTCATGCGGCGCTTTGGGATTGGTGTTCTCCTCATATTTTTCCTCAGCCCGGCGGTTCCGTATTCCGCGGCGGCGCAGGCGGCGGGCGTCTATAAATGGGTGGATGAGCAGGGCAAGGTGCATTACGGTGACCGCCCCGGTAACAGCAACGCCAGTAAGATCGCCGTCCCTAAATCACCCCCCGCCACGGATAACAGCCTCAGCGAGCGCAACGCCAAGCGCGATAAATTGCTCCAGACGATGGAGGAAGAGCGAAAGCTTAAGGAAGAGGACAACCGCAAGGCCAAACAGAAGTCCGAAGAGCGCAAACAGCGCTGCATAGAAGCTCAAGACAAGTTAAAACTTTATGAGAGGGCGCGATATATTTATAAGCCCGCCGAAGGTGGCCAGGAAATTATCTTCAGTGAAGAGGAACGTGAAAAGGCGACCGTTGAGGCCAGAAAGGCGGTTGAGGAATGGTGTCGTTGACAGGGCGGTTGCCAGAGCGTGTCTTATAACTTATTGTTATCAATTAGTTACATATCTAAATTAAAGTTATTTCTTCGATATAAATCCAGCAGCGTGATTTAAGCCGATTGCGCTCGTCCCTGCTCCAGGGTAGTTAAAAGGACAAGCGATGTGGCCTTGGCGCCGGCGACTGTCTCGGGTATTTGAGGTCTACTTACAATAACTATGAGGAGAGATGGCTTATGAGTTTTATTTCCGAGTTCAAGGAATTCGCCGTCAAGGGAACTATGGTAGACATGGCCGTCGGTATCGTGATTGGTGTGGCCTTTGGTAAAGTGGTCGAGTCACTGGTCAAGGATATCATCATGCCGCCTGTCGGGATGCTGCTGGGCGGCGTCAACTTTTCTCACTTGTATCTCAATCTAAGCTCGCAAGACTATCCGAGCCTGGAGGCCGCGGAACAGGCCGGTGCGCCGCTGCTTAAATACGGGAGCTTTATTAGCTCCTTGGTGGATTTCCTCATCATCGCGCTGGCCATTTTCGTAGTCGTCAAGGTGATCAACAAGCTGAAGACTATGAGGGCCTAGCAGACTGTTGGAAAACAGCCCGCTATTAGACCTATAAGGGAAAGCCAGGCGCTGAAAACTCCATGGGAGAGCAGCGAAGCTGCAAGCGGGTTTGCCATGGATGGCAAGTCCTGAACACCTAAGGAATCCCTGATTTATTCATGCTGAACCGCCAAGACGCCAAGGGCGCCATGATTTTTTCCCTACAATTCAAGCCTTTTTTCTTGGTGACCTTGGCGCCTTGGCGGTTGGCGATATATTTTTCAGAGCTTCCCTAAGCGTAGCAGGACTGCGTAGCGCCATGATGGAATTATTCAGAGTTTCATTAGGTGAAGTTTAGCACCACCGCGATGTAGCCTGCGTACAGTATCCCGTTCACGCTCACATGCCAGACGCGCAACTGACCGCGTTGCAGCATGAGGCGTATCCACAGCGCCGCCGCTAAAGTCACCATCACGCCGAGTACCACGTCCAGGCGCGGCCCCCAGGGGGTGAGCATGATGCCGATGGCGGGCAGCAATGTGCCCTGAAACACCATCGCGCCGGTGACGTTGCCGAAGGCGAGCGTGTCCTTGCGCTTGCGTATCCACAGGATGCTGTTGACCTTCTCCGGCAGTTCGGTGGCAATGGGGATAATCAGCAGCGACAGCAGCAAGGCCGAGATACCGATCAGCGGCGCGGCCTCTTCAATCCCGTGGATGAAACCCTTGGCGCCCAGCACCAGTAACGCAAGGCCCATGCCGAGTTGCGCCAGGATAACCGGATAATTTGCCGGCAATCCCACACGGCACAACAGCATCGCGCCGTGCGCCTCGGTGGCGTGACCATCTTGTACCAGCTGGGCCGAGGCGCGCAGGGTGAGCAGGATATAGACAAAATAGGTCAGCACCAGGCCAAAGCCGATGGCGACGCGCACGCTGTTGAACTCATGCGGAACGAACAGCGCGACGGCGGCGAGCGAAAAGGCGAGCAGAAAGAAATTGAGGTCGCGTGTGAGCCCGGTCCTTTCCGGTGCGAAATGGCCATTCAGCCCGCGTTTTTTCACCGTGGCGACGAGCAGCAGAAACAGGGTCAGCGTGGACAGCATGAGCGGCGCGCCGAGGATGGCGCCGACGCCGATCTCGTGATTGAGTTCCATGTTCTCCGTGCCCGCGAAGATGGCGAGGATCGGCACCATGGTTTCCGGCAGCGCGGTGCCGACGGCGGCGAACAACGAGCCCACCACGCCCTCCGAGATTTTCAGGCGTTCACCGAGGTGCTCCAGGGCATTGCAGAATATCTCTGCCGCGACCAATATCACCAGCAACATCAGAATCAGGTAGCCAAAAATCATGAGTAGACCCGAGTTGGATAAAGTCGGCCTATTCTAGGGGATAGGGGCGGGACGGTAAATGCAAATGATAAAATAGTCAGTCTATTTTGGTATTATTGGCGCTCGATTATGGCCAAGGGGCGATGCATGAGCAAGACCATTAACCTGCTTGAGAAGTTTATCTTTTGGAGCCGCTGGCTGCAGGCGCCGCTCTATGTTGGCTTGATTATCGCCCAGGGCGTCTATGTCTACCACTTTGCAGTGGAGGTGGGCCACCTGGTTGCGAAGACCACCAGCTTAACCGAAGCCGAGATCATGCTCATAGTGCTGGGGCTGATTGATGTGGTGATGATCGCCAATCTTATGGTTATGGTGGTCATCGGCGGCTACGAGACCTTTGTCTCGCGGCTGGATCTGCACGATCATCCCGACAACCCTGAGTGGCTTTCCCATGTGAGCGCGGGGACGCTCAAGGTGAAGCTGGCGATGGCTCTGGTCGGTATCTCCTCCATTCACCTGCTCAAGACGTTCATCAATGCCGCCGATATGGCTGAGGCGACCATAAAGTGGCAGGTGATTATCCATATTACCTTTGTGATCTCGGCGCTAATCCTGGCCTATACCGATAAGTTGCTGGTTAAGCCAATTAAAGCCAGCCACTAGCTAGCCACTAAAATTTACCGCGGAGGACGCAGAGGAGAAACAAACTATTTTGATCTTATTCCTCTGCGTCCTCCGCGGTAATAAATTGACTTTCAGTTTTCCGGAACTTCAGCAGGGCCTGTAATCGCCGAATGGGGAAAATCACAACTGAACGTGCTGCCCTTGCCGGGTTCGCTTTCGATGCGGAGTTGCGCGGCGTGACGGTTCAGTACGTGCTTGACGATGGCCAACCCAAGCCCGGTGCCGCCGCTCTCGCGTGAACGCCCCGCATCCACCCTGTAAAATCTCTCGGTAAGACGCGGGATATGGTGCGCGGCGATACCCACTCCATTGTCTCGCACCACCATGTGCCCCCCCTGCGCATCACGGAGCCAGCGAACCGCGATCTCACCGTGAGCGGGCGTATATTGCACGGCATTAAATACCAGATTTGAGAAGGCGCTCCGCAATTCTTCCTCGTTGCCGTAGGCTTTAAGTGTTGGGTCTGCATCGAGCGTGATGGAGTGACCGCGCTCCTTGCTGAGCTCGCGCGCATCCCGGACGATGGTCTCCAGCAAGTCGGGGACGGCGATGATCTGTTCATTGTGGATTCTATGATTCATCTCCAGCCGCGACAGCATCAGCAGGTCGGTGACGATGTGTTGCATGCGCTCGGCCTGATGCTGCATCAGTTCCAGGGAACGCAGCAAATGAGGGGGACACTCATCGTAGGCCTCCGTCAGGGTTTCCAGATAACCGTTCAACACCGTCAGCGGCGTGCGTAATTCATGCGAGACATTGGCCACAAAATCGCGCCGTACCTGTTCCAGACGGTGCACGTGCGTGCTGTCGCGCGCCACCAGCAACTGACGCTTTTTGCCGTAGGGGACGATCTGGATAGTCACTACGATCTCGCTGTTGACGGAGGAGGGCAGCTCCGCTGTTTTGGAGGGGTCAGCCGAGTTGAGCAGGCCGATAAAATCGGGGTGGCGCAGCAGGTTGACGATACGCTGCCCCAGATCTTGAGGGGAGCGCAGGCCCAGCAAATAGCCGGTCGCGGCATTGAACCATTCGATCTCACCGTGAGGCCCCAACACCACGATCCCGTCCGGCAAGGCGGCGGCCGCCTCCTCGAAACGGTCCACGGCGCTTGCCAGCTTGCGCTTTTGCTTGCGGGTGCGCGCCTCCAGACGGTATATCTCGGTGGAAATATCCTCCCATACTCCCACGGAGAACAGGGGGGAAAACTTTTCTTCATTTTTGAGCCAGTGCAGCAGGCGATAAATATTAACCAGGTGCGAGGCGAGGTAGGCGAGCAGGGTTAGCGACCCGGCCAGGATGAGATGACCGGCGATCAGTCCCAGGATCAGGGCGGCGAGGGCGAGCCCTATGACATAACGAAGTTCGCGCAGCCAACCGCTAGGCATAAGTCCGTCTCCGTTATGGCAGGAGATTGAAGGAACCCTCTCCCCATCGGCTACGCCCCCCTCGCTTCGCTCTCCCCGCTTTCGCGGGAGAGGGGGGAATTGATGAAAGTCTCTTATAAGAGAGGGACGATTAACAAGGCCACGATGTTGATGATCTTGATCATCGGGTTGACCGCGGGACCGGCTGTATCCTTGTAGGGGTCGCCTACGGTGTCGCCGGTGACGGCGGCTTTATGGGCCTCCGAGCCTTTGCCGCCGAAGTGGCCTTCCTCGATGTATTTCTTGGCGTTATCCCAGGCGCCGCCGCCGGTGGTCATGGAGATGGCCACGAACAGGCCGGTGACGATGGTGCCGAGCAGCACGCCGCCCAACGCCTGCGGGCCCAGTATCAGACCTACGGCGACCGGAACCAAGACCGGTAGCAATGACGGCACAATCATTTCTTTAATAGCCGCCTTGGTGAGCAGATCCACCGCGCGCGAGTAATCGGGCTTGGCGGTGCCCGCCATGATGCCGGGGATTTCCTTGAACTGACGCCGCACCTCGACCACTACCGACGCGGCCGCGCGGCCCACGGCCTGCATGGCGAGCGCGCCGAACAGATAGGGCACCATGCCGCCGATCAAGAGACCGATAATGACCATATGATTGGAGAGGTCAAACGTCTGCTCGCCGCCCAGGTGAGACTTGAGGGCGTGGGTGTAGTCGGCGAACAGCACCAGCGCCGCAAGACCGGCCGAGCCGATGGCGTATCCCTTGGTGACCGCCTTGGTGGTGTTGCCCACCGCGTCCAGCGGATCGGTGACGTCGCGCACCTCTTTGGGCAAGCCCGCCATCTGCGCGATGCCGCCCGCGTTATCGGTGATCGGGCCGTAGGCGTCGAGCGCCACGATGATGCCCGCCATGGACAGCATGGAGGTCACCGCAACGGCAATGCCATACAGCTCGGCGAGCTGGTAGGCGCCTAAAATACCTAAGCAGATCACGATCACCGGCAGGGCGGTGGACTTCATGGAGATGGCCAGACCGGAAATGATGTTGGTGGCGTGCCCGGTGGTGGAGGCCTCGGCGATGTAGCGCACCGGCGAGTACTCGGTCGCGGTGTAGTACTCGGTGATGACCACCAGCGCGGCGGTAACCATGAGGCCAATGAGGGCGGCGCCGTAGAGATTAATCACGGTGTAGCTGCCATTATCCGCCATCAGCCACTGGGTGACGAAATAAAACGCAATGGCGGAGAGTCCCCCGGCCACAATCAGGCCGCGATACAGTGCGTTCATGATCTTGCCGCCCTCGCGCGCGGTGACGAAGAAGGTGCCGATGATGGAGGCGATGATGGACACCGCGCCCAGCATCAAGGGATAGAGCACGGCGTTCGCGCCCGCGGTGGCGAGCACCAGGCTGCCGAGCAGCATGGTGGCGATGATGGTTACCGCGTAGGTCTCGAACAGGTCGGCGGCCATACCGGCGCAGTCGCCCACGTTGTCGCCCACATTGTCGGCGATCACCGCCGGGTTACGCGCATCGTCTTCCGGGATGCCGGCCTCTACCTTGCCCACCAGGTCCGCGCCCACGTCCGCGCCCTTGGTGAAGATGCCGCCGCCGAGACGTGCGAAGATGGAGATCAGCGAGCCGCCGAAGGCGAAGCCGACCAGGCCGTGCAGCGTCTCTTCCTGGGTCGCACCGAACAGCGGGGCGAGCGCATAGTAGCCCGCCACGCCGAGCAGCCCTAAACCCACCACCAGCATGCCGGTGATGGCGCCACCGCGGAATGCGACCTGCAGGGCGGCGTTAATGCCGCTGCGCGCGGCCTCGGCGGTGCGCACGTTGGCGCGTACCGAGATGATCATGCCGATGTAGCCTGCCGCGCCGGACAGAACCGCGCCGAGGGCAAAGCCGATGGCGGTCTTCCAGCCCAGGGCGGGCACAAAGCCGATGACCAGGAACAGCGCCACGCCGGCCAGGGCGATGGTGCTGTACTGGCGATTCAGGTAGGCCATGGCGCCTTCCTGGATTGCGGCGGCGATTTTACGCATGGCCTCGTTGCCGTCGGACTTGGCAAGTATCCAGCGCATGGACACTGCGCCGTAGACGATCGCGGCGAAGGCGCAGGCAAGACTGATGATGAGAGCTGCTGACATTACGTTTTCTCCCTGGTTAAGTTACGAAAGTTGGCCGAATGAATTCGGCCCTACTTTTTTACTTCAAAAGCTGTTTTGAGCTTCTTCGGCACCGCCGTGTTCTTGAGGCGCACATACTGCGGCAGACCGTTTTTGTAAGGCGGATAGTCTTCGCCGGAGATGAGCGGCTCCAGGTAGACGCGGCACTTGTCGGTGATGCCGAAGCCGTCTGGCGTGATGAAGTCCTTGGGCATCATCTTTTCCACGTTGGCGACCTTGGCAAGCGACGCCATGCCTACTTTCCACTTATAAGGTTTGCTGGAGACGCGCTCCACCGTGGGCATCACGGCATTGTGACCCTTGAGGGCAAATTCTACCGCTGCCTTGCCCACGGCATAGGCCTGCGCCACGTCGGTCTTGGAGGCGATATGGCGCGCGGCGCGTTGCAGATAATCCGCCACCGCCCAATGATACTTGAGTCCCAGCCCCTCTTTAATCATGTTAGCCACCACCGGCGCGACTCCGCCCAGTTGCGCGTGGCCGAAGGCGTCGCGCAGACCCTGATCCGACAGGAACTTGCCGTCCGCGCCCTTCACGCCCTCGGAGACTACCACCGAGCAATAGCCGAATTTTTTCACCAGCGCGTCTACCTTGGCGAGAAATTTTGTCTGAACGAAGGGGACCTCGGGGAATAGGATGACGATAGGGATTTCGCAGTCCTTGCTCGAGGCCAACCCCCCCGCCGCGGCGATCCAGCCTGCGTGGCGGCCCATCACCTCGACGACAAATACCTTGGTCGAGGTCTTGGCCATGCTGGCCACGTCGAAGCTCGCCTCGCGGGTAGAGACGGCGATGTACTTGGCGACCGAGCCGAAGCCGGGGCAGCAGTCGGTGATAGGAAGGTCGTTGTCCACGGTCTTGGGCACATGGACCGCTTGCAGCGGATAACCCAGTTTCTCGGAGAGTTGCGAGACCTTGAGGCAGGTGTCGGCGGAGTCGCCGCCGCCGTTATAAAAGAAATAGCCGATGTTGTGCGCCTTGAAGACTTCGATGAGACGCTCATACTCGGCGGTCGCTCCCGGCGTCCTGCCTCCCGCGACACTAGTACTTCCGTGTACGTCGCGGCTTTGATCTAAACTCTTGAGTTTGAAGCGGCACGAGCCGAAGGCGCCGGAGGGGGTATGGCGCAGTGCGGCGATGGCCTTGGCGGATTCCTTGCCGGTGTCTATCAAGTCTTCGGTGAGCGCGCCGATAATACCGTTGCGCCCGGCATAGACCTTGCCGATCTTGTCCTTGTGTTTGCGCGCGGCCTCGATCACGCCGCAGGCGGAGGCGTTGATGACGGCGGTGACGCCGCCGGATTGAGCGTAAAAGGCATTCTTCTTTGGCATAGAGGTTCTCAACTTAAGGTCAACAAAAAGATGTTTGGATATTCGCGCTCGGGGTCGCTCTTACGCATCCTGTGACGTACAGGGACGTACTAATGTCGCGGTAGGCAGGATGCCGGGAGCGACCGTCCGCGACATTCGCAGAACCCTTCGCTGTCGCTCTTCCCTGTGCAGCATAAGCAGGCATACTAACGGGTAGTCACTTTGCATTGCAGACGCTCCGTGTGCGGCGAGCTGTTTTTTGATCTTTTAACTCCCTACTCTGGACGAAATGTCATCGGATACGGTTAAATATCCGGCTTATAAATTTGCCCAAGGATACTCTAGATTGAAAATTTTTTCACGGAGTTCGTTGACTTCTATATGAATCTAAGAGTAGCTTAGCGCGTGCCGTGGATGAAGGCTATGAATAACAGCTCATAATTACCCGCAGGAGAAGGTGAACTGAGATCAAAAATGACCACTGCAAGAAAGGGGAAGGCCTTATGAGAATAATTCTGTTAGGGGCGCCCGGATCGGGTAAGGGTACACAGGCCAAGTTGCTGGCCGAAAAATATAAGATTCCACAAATCTCCACTGGCGATTTGCTGCGTGCCGCCGTCGCCGCTGGCACGCCGCTGGGGCGGCTGGCAAAGGTCATCATGGATGCCGGCCAATTGGTCTCCGATGAAATCGTGTTGGGGATGATACAGGATCGCCTGGGGGCGCCCGATGCCCGCAAGGGCTTTATCCTCGATGGTTTCCCGCGCAATATCCAGCAGGCCGAGGCGCTGGACAGCCTGCTGGAAAGGCTGGGCCAACCTCTGCAAATGGCGCTGCTCATCGAGGTTGACGTTGACATCCTGATGCAGCGTCTCACCGGCCGGCGCACCTGCGAATCCTGCGGCCAGACCTACAATATCTATACCTCTCCCTCCAGGCTGGACGACAAATGCGACAAGTGCGGCGGCAACCTGCGGCACCGGGCCGATGACAACGAAGAAACCATAGGCAGCCGGCTGCGGGTGTATGAGGCGCAGACCACTCCGTTGCTTTCCTATTATCGCAAGCAGGGCAAGCTGCGCGCCGTTCAAGGTGTTGGCGAAATTGCCGATATTAACCGGGCGGCTTCTAAATTGGCGGATGAAGTGGGCAAACAGCCCGCGGCTGCGGCGGCTCCGGCTCCTGCGGTGGCGCCAGCGAAGCCTGCCGTGCATGCCGCGCCTAAGCCCGCCGCTGCTAAAGCCGGCGCCCAACCGGCGGCCGCAAAGCAGCCCGCCGCCAAGAAGGCTGTGGCCAAAAAGACCGGCGGAAAAGTCTCACCACGGAAGAAAGCAGCAACCAAGCAGGCAGCTCCAAGGAAGGCAATAAAAAAGGCAGCGTCCAAGAAGGGGGCCAAAAAGATGGCCATAAAGAAGAAGGCAGCATCCAAGAAGCTGGTAGTAAAAAAGACGAAGACAACTACTAAGAAGGAGACCGTAAAAATGGCAATTAAGAAAGCAGCAACAAAGAAGAAGGCAGCTCCTAAAAAGGCCGCAGCTAAGAAGAAGGCAGCCCCTAAGAAGACTGTCAAGAAGGCAGCACCAAAGCGGAAGACTGTAGCCAGGAAAAAGGCAGCCCCCAAGAAGGCCAAGAAGTAATTCGGGGATACTGCTGGCCATGCCGCCATAAGAAGCGGTAATAATGACGAGGTCATTAGAAAGATGATGTAAAATTAAGCGGCTTCGGCCGCTTTTTTTTTGCTAAGGCTGCCTCCCCCGGCTTACATTTCTCACTCTTGACGGTAGCAGACTATGAAGTTTATTGATGAGGCCTTAATCCGGGTAGAAGGAGGAAGCGGCGGGGCCGGGTGCGTGAGCTTTCGTCGCGAGAAATTCATTCCCTACGGCGGCCCCAACGGCGGCGACGGCGGTGATGGCGGCAGCGTGCATCTGATCGCCGCTCCGGAGCTGAATACCCTGGTGGACTTCCGTTATCAGCGGCAGTTCCGTGCCATGAACGGCCAGAAAGGCATGGGCAGTGATTGCACCGGAAGGAGCGCTGAGGATGTCTGGATCAAAGTTCCGGTCGGCACGCTGGTCATGGATACCGACACCGGCGAGTTGATGGGCGATTTGACCCAGCCCGGCCAAACCCTGCTGGTCGCGCGCGGCGGCTTCCATGGATTGGGCAACGCGCGCTTCAAGAGCAGCACCAACCGGTCGCCGCGCCAATTCACCCCCGGCACGCCGGGCGAGACGCGCAACCTGCGCCTGGAGTTAAAGTTGCTGGCCGATGTGGGCCTGCTCGGCATGCCCAACGCGGGCAAATCTACCTTCATCCGCGCGGTGTCTGCGGCGCGGCCGAAGGTTGCCGATTATCCCTTTACCACCCTCCACCCGCACCTGGGGGTAGTGAGCGTGGAGAATCATCGCAGTTTTGTGATCGCCGATATCCCCGGCATCATAGAAGGCGCAGCGGAGGGGGCGGGCCTCGGTGTGCAATTCCTGAAGCATCTGGCACGCACCCGGGTGCTGCTGCACCTGGTAGATGTAGCAGCCGATGACGGCGCTGACCCGGTAGAGGCGGTGCGCAAGGTAGGGGCCGAGCTTAAAAAGTTCAGCCCCGAGCTTGCGGCGCGCGAGCGCTGGCTGGTGCTGAACAAGATGGATAGGGTGCCCGAGAGCGAACGCGCGGCGCGTATGCGCGACATCGTCAAGCGGCTCAAGTGGCGTGCCCCGGCCTACGCGGTGTCCGCCATCAACGGCGAGGGATGCCGTAAGCTGACTTTCGATATTATGGAGTATCTGGAAAAACAGATACAAGATACAAGGGAAAAGGGGAAAGGGAAAAGGGAAAAGAGGGAAGAGTAAAGCGCGCGCATCCGTGTTCACTTGTATCTTGTATCTTGTATCTTGTATCTTTTCTCTTGTATCTTGTCTTCCATGTCACACAGACAACAACTCGGAAAATCGCGCCGCTGGGTCATCAAGATCGGCAGCGCACTGCTGACCGCCGATGGGCGCGGTCTCGACACCGTCGCTATCAGAGGCTGGGTGGAGCAGATGGTACGGCTGCGCGAGCGCGGTACGGAGTTGGTGCTGGTCTCCTCCGGCGCGGTGGCCGAGGGCATGAAACGCCTCGGCTGGACGAAACGCCCCGTCGCTCTGCATGACCTTCAGGCCGCCGCGGCGGTCGGGCAGATGGGCCTGGTGCAGGCGTACGAGTCACACTTTCAGACCCACGCCATCCACACCGCGCAAATCCTGCTGACGCACGAGGATCTTTCCAACCGTAACCGCTATCTCAATGCGCGCAGCACGCTGCATACCCTGATTAAGCTCGGCGTCATCCCGGTCATCAACGAAAACGACACGGTCGCCACCGACGAGATCCGCCTGGGCGACAACGACAACCTGGCGGCCCTGGTCGCCAATCTGGTCGAGGCCGAATTGCTGGTCATCCTCACCGACCAGGCCGGTATGTACGAGAGCGACCCGCGCCAAAATCCGGACGCCAAATTGATTCATGAAGCGCCCGCCGGCGATCCTCAATTGGAGATCATGGCGGGCGGCGCCTCCGGGGCATTTGGCCGCGGCGGCATGCTCACCAAGATCCAGGCCGCCGCCCGCGCCGCCCGCTCCGGGTGCGCAACCCTGATCGCATCCGGGCGAGAGCCGGAGGTGCTGGTGCGCATCGCGCAAGCCGAACAGCTCGGGACCTTGCTGCTGCCTGCTCAGGAGCCGATGGCGGCGCGCAAGCAGTGGCTGTCCGCTCAGTTACAGGTGCGCGGACGTTTGACCCTCGACGCCGGCGCCGTTAAGGTATTGCGCGAAGCGGGTAAAAGCTTGTTGTCGGTTGGCGTGACGGCGGTGGAGGGCGACTTTGTGCGCGGCGAAGTGGTGGCGTGTATGAGCACCGAAGGCAAAGAGATCGCGCGCGGCTTGGTGAATTACAGCGCCGACGAGGCGCGCAAAATCATGCGTCAGCCGAGTGACAGGATTGAAGATCTGCTAGGCTATGTGGATGAGCCGGAGTTGATCCATCGGGATAATTTGGTGTTGGTTTAAGACAGTGTAGGGTGGGTACCGTTTCTGTGCCCACCGTCACGTGGGCACATAAGGCGTGCCCACCCTACCTTACTTGTAGCTGCTCGTGTAAATACTCCGGAAGCGCGAACGCCGCTTTATGAAGCGCGGCATTGTAATAGCGGGTGGTAAAGGCTTTACTGTGCGCGGCCTGTTCACGAAAGCTTGCGACCGATGTATCTTTCCCAGCCAAGGTCGCGCTCCACCAGCCTGATGGATAAGTACATTGCGGAAAGTGCAAGGTGCTCACATCGGCAAAGCCCGCCGCGCGCAGGGCGCTGTGCATGGCGATAATTAAATCGGCGTGAAATAATGGCGACTCGCTCTGCCCCACAATAATCCCGCCCGGTTTTAGGGCTCTCCGGCAATCCCGGTAAAAGACTTCGGAAAATAAGCCCGCTGCGGGGCCGATCGGATCGGTGCCGTCCACGATAATGACATCACAACTCTCCGGCTGAGCCTCTTTCATCCACTTAATGCCGTCGCCAAAGTGAAACCGGGCGCGCGGATCATTATTAGAAGCGGTGAGTTCGGGGAAGAATTTTTCGGCTACACGGGTCACCCGCTCGTCCAGTTCCACTTGCGTAACGCGTTGCACAGGATGTTTGAGCACCTCATGCAGCGTGCCGCAGTCGCCGCCGCCGATGATAAGCACGTCCTTCGGGGCGGCATGCGTGAACAGGGCAGGGTGGGACATCATCTCGTGGTAGATGAAATTATCTCGGCCGGTCACCATCACCAGCCCGTCCAGGGTCATGAGCCGGCCGAAGGTTTCGGTCTCGTAGATCTCGATGCGCTGATAGGGCGACTGCTCATCGTGCAGCTTGGCCTTGGTCTTGAGTGAAATCGCCGAGCCCTGCCCCTCCCATTGCTCGGTGTACCAGGTGTCGTCTAACGTCATGTTTATTCCCATTTGGTGAACTCGCCAGGAACGGCGATAATAGCAGAATTGGACGCGGCAGCGGGACCGGGATATGAAAGGGGCGCTATGAGTGATTGGACGATAGAGCAGGCGCGTGAGGCGTATAACCTTAAGCATTGGGGCGGCGGTTATTTCGATATCAGCGAACAGGGGCGTCTCGTCGCGCGTCCCGGCCGCGCGGCGCAAGGGGATATTGATCTCCATAAGCTCAGCGGGGAGATCGCCGCGGCGGGTCTGAAGCTTCCCGTGCTGGTGCGTTTTTCAGACATCCTGCACCAGCGCGTGGACACGCTGTGCGAGACCTTTGCGCGCGCCATGCAGGAGGAGTCCTACCAGGGTAGCTACACCGCCGTGTATCCCATCAAGGTCAATCAGCAGCGTCACGTCGTTGAGGAGATCCTCAAACACGGCGGGCCACGAGTCGGGCTGGAGGCCGGCAGTAAGCCCGAGTTACTGGCCGTGCTCGCCCTGTCTGCCCAAAACGGCGGGGTGGTGATCTGCAACGGTTATAAAGACCGCGAGTATCTGCGCCTTGCCCTCATCGGTAGAAAACTTGGCCACCGCGTGTACATCGTGATTGAGCGCCTTGCGGAGTTGGAACTGGTGATCGAGGAGGCGCGTGCGCTGGATATCAAACCGCTGCTGGGCGTGCGCGTGCGGCTCGCATCCATCGGCGCGGGCAAGTGGCAGAACACCGGCGGCGAGAAGTCCAAATTCGGTTTGTCCGCCGCGCAGGTGCTGCGCGTGGTGCAGCGGCTGCGCGAGGCCGATATGCTCGATACCCTGCAACTGCTGCACTTCCACATGGGCTCGCAGATCGCCAATGTCCGCGACATTCAGCTCGGCATGCACGAGTGCGCACGTTACTATGCAGAACTGCACGCGCAAGGCGTGGCGCTCCAATGCGTGGACGTGGGCGGCGGTTTGGGCATAGATTACGACGGCACGCGTTCGCGCAGCTTTTGTTCCATGAATTACAGCGTGCAGGAGTACGCCAACAACGTGGTGCATGCCTTGTATGAGATCTGCGCGGTTCGCAATCTGCCCCATCCACACATCATCACCGAGGCGGGACGCGCAATGACCGCCCATCACGCAATGCTCATCACCAATATCATAGACGTGGAGCGCGCCCCGGGCGAAAATTCAGTGACGGCTGTACGCGAGGATGAGCCGCGCATCATCCGCGATTTGTGGGAGGGCTTGTGCAGCCTGTCGAGCCGCTCCGCGGTAGAGGTCTATCACGACGCCGTGCACGGGCTCACCGAGGCCAATGAGATGTTCACGCACGGCGTGCTGAGTCTGGAGCAGCGTGCACGCGCCGAGCAGATCTATTCGGCGATCTGCTGGAAGGTGCGCGAACTCTTGCAGAACGGCCCGCGCGCGGGGCGAGAGATGCTGGATGAGTTGAACGAAAAACTCGCCGACAAATATTTCTGCAATTTCTCCCTGTTTCAATCCATGCCCGACGCCTGGGCGATAGATCAAATCTTTCCGATAATGCCGCTGCATCGCTTGGACGAGCGCCCCGCGCGCCGCGTCACGCTGCAAGACATGACGTGCGACTCGGACGGGCGCATTGATCTCTATGTGGATGGCGAAGGTGTGGAGACCAGTCTACTGCTGCATCCGCTGCGCGCAGACGAGCCCTATCTGCTGGGTTTTTTCTTGCTCGGCGCCTATCAGGAAATCCTCGGCGACATGCATAACCTGTTCGGCGACACCGATTCGGTGCACGTCGAGCTGCGCCCCGACGGCGGCTATGAGCTGGTGCAGCCGCTGCGCGGCGACACCGTGGACACCGTGCTGCGTTACGTGAATTTCAATGCCGAGGAGTTGTTGCAGACCTTTCGCGCCAAGATCGCCGCCTCGACATTAAACGCGGCGCAGCGTGAGGGCTGCTTGCAGGAGTTGCAAGAGGGTTTGACCGGTTACACCTATCTGGAAGATTAGGCGCGACCTCTATGACGCGAAAATATGAAATTATCGAGCGCGAGGTACGCTATCAGGGTTTCTTTCGCCTGGAGCGCTACCGCTTGCGTCATGAATTGTTTTCCGGAGGGATGAGTCGTGTGCTTACGCGCGAGCTGTTCGAGCGCGGCCACGCCCCGCCGCCGTGCTGCCCTACGACCCTGAACGAGATGCGGTAGTGCTGATTGAGCAGTTCCGTATCGGCGCACTCGACGACGCGCATGGCCCGTGGCTGCTGGAGATCGTGGCCGGGGTGATGGAAGCGGGCGAGGGTGAGGAGAGCCTGGTGCGGCGCGAAGCGGTGGAAGAGGCGGGCTGCGTGCTCCTGGAGCTACAGCCGATTTGCGAGTTTCTGGTCAGCCCAGGCGGCACGAGCGAGCGCATCAGCCTGTTCTGCGGGCGCGTGGACAGCACCACGGTGAACGGCGTGCACGGCGTTCACGAGGAGGGAGAAGACATCATGGTGCACGTGCTGCCGCTGCAGGAAGCGTTGCGCGCCGTCACGGAAGGCAGAATCCGCTCTGCCAGCCCTATCATCGCACTGCAATGGCTGGCTCTGCATCGTGACGAAGTGCGCGCCCATTGGGGCGCGCACTAGTCATTCTCTTTCCTCACTCCCGAATCACCACAAGCTTATCTGCCCCCGACTCCGGCAACCACACCTCGCCGGGCCGGCCGAGGATCTGGCGCACGCGCGCATTGCGGCTGTTGCTCTTGAGCACGGTGAACTTTTCGGTTTTGGGGTCGAAACGCAGCGTGGCGTTGGCACCGAAATCAGACAGCCAGACGATGTCCTTGTGGTCCACGTACACGGCGTAGATCTGCGGGCTGTCGCCGGGGGCTTTCCAGGCGCGCCACTGATTAGTTTTGGGGTCGTACATCGACACCTGGCCGGAGAGCCATTCGCTGACCCAGATGCGGTTTTGGGAATCCGCCCACACGCGGCGCGCGCCCTGCTTAGGCGTGGGTGGCTCGATGATTGTTGCCTTGCCGGTTTGGGTGTCGATGCGCGCAATGTGTGAACCGGCGAGCGAAGCGTAATACACGCTGCCATCCGGCGCGGTGCAGATGCCGTATGGGCCGCGGCCGCGCGGGGCGTCGAACACTTCGACCTTGCTGGTTTTGAACAAAAGGGGACGCTACCCTTTATTCTTGGCCGCCATAATGATAAATTCTGCTTATGCCCCGCCTTGCCCGCACTGAAGGGGGATATTCTCGCGTATTGTCTGATGACCAACCACATACACTTCATCGCCGTACCGTCTACCGAGGAGGGCCTGCAACAAGTACTTAAACCCTTACACATGCGCTATGCCCAGCGGATCAATCGTGAGCGCGGCTGGAAAGGGCATATATGGCAAGGACGGTATTTCTCTTCTGCCCTGGATGATGACTATCTTTGGGCGGCTATACGCTACGTGGAGCGTAACCCGATAAGAGCCAGAATGGTTCGGAAGGCGGAGAATTACCATTGGTCCAGCGCGGGCTGGCACTGCGGATTGAGACCAGACCCGTTACTGACGACAAAGCCGACGTGGCGCAGGCAGTTTGAAGGCATAGGCGACTGGTCAGCCTGGCTAGCCGAGGGTGACGAGCCGGAGAAGCTGGAAGTATTACGGCGTAACGTGGATAAAGGCCTGCCCTGCGATCAGAGAAGTTCATCCAGAAACTTGAGAAATTGACGGGCAGAGCGTTACAGTACCGCCCACGCGGGCGACCGAGAAAAACGAATGATGAATAAGGGTAGCGTCCCCTTTTAACACCTTATTTCCAGCCAGACAATCATTCCTGGATTCTTTCTGGCTAGGTGTCCAATGGGCGAAGTGGCTGAGGTGCTGGTAACGACGCAATTTCATATTTCTTTGCGTAGCGCTAGCTCGTGAATGTGCGCGGCGGTGCGTATCGCTAGCGCCTCGATGGTGAGAGAGGGCGCTTCGCCGCCCCCCGTGCTGGGGAACACACTGGCGTCCACGATAAAGAGATTGCGCCAGCGATGGCTGCGGCAATGGCTGTCCACGACGGAATGTTGCGGGTCGTTTCCCATCCGGCAGGTGCCAAACACGTGCGTGGAGGAGAAGAAATCATAGCTCCCGTATTCCTCGAATAGCTGCTCTACCCCGGCGGCGTCTAGCATCTCTCGGCACGTCTTGGCCATGAACTCCACTCTGCGCAGCGCCATCTCATCGAGGTGGCTGTGGATGCGGGCGATGGGCATGCCGAACTCGTCCTTTTCATCAGGATCAAGGTCAATAAAGGATTTCTCGTTGGGTAGGCATTCTGCTACCGCCCCCATGACGAGCGCCCGGCCGTAGCTGGCGCGCATGTCGGCCTTGTGCTGCCGGCCCCAGCCCTTGATCACACGGGTCGCGTAACTGATTGGACCTATCAAGTCGGCTGACGCCGTGCTCGGGGCATACCGGCTGCCGCCCACGATCCCGGCTACGGCGTCAGGGGCGTTAAAGTCCCAGCAGATGATATCCGACGGCACGCCGCGCATGCTGCCCAGCGGCTCCGGATGCAGTCCGGCGCTGTCCCAAGCCAGAGTCTCCATAAAATTACGGCCCACCAAACCGCTTTCATTGGCGAGTCCATGCGGCGCGTGCCGATTGCTGGAAGTCAGCAATAGCCGTGGCGTCTCCACCGCACCGCAGGAGACGATGACCACCTGTGCAGAGACTTTATGCTGTGCGCCGGTACGATCCGCATAATACACGCTGGTTACCCTGCCGTTATCCCCGGCTTCGATATGCAGCACCTGGCACAGACTCTGGATGGCGCACAGTCCGGACGCGCGCGCCTTACGGATAAAGGTGACGTCCACGCTGCCTTTATCGCTGCGCGGGCAGCCGCGGCTGCAATTTGCGCAATAGTTGCACGCCGGGCGGCCGTCATACGAAGCGGAGAGTGTGGCGATCGGGTTCATCTCCCAATGCATGCCCAGTTTACGACCCCCCTCAACAATCTTGCTGCTCGTGTAGCTCAAGCGGTGGGGCGGGAGAGGATACGCTTCGCTGCGCGGTCGTGTTGTATTCTCAGTCGGCCCGGCGACACCGACGATGCGCTCCGCTTCGCAGTAGAAAGGTTCGAGTTCCTGGTAATCGAACGGCCAATCCGCACCCACGCCAAACCGGCTGTACATCTTCATCGCTTGCGGATGGAGACGATGCGCCTCGCCGGTAAAGTGCAGGGTGCTGCCGCCTACCCCGCGCACGTGATGGTAGGCATTGCCCTTGCGGGTCTCGCCGGGATTCATGGCCCCGGTGATGTGATTCCAGGAACGCAGATGCTGCCAACGGGGGTCTAATTTCTGTAGCGGTGCAAAGCTGTAGCGTACCTGACTGCGCGGCCGAGTGGGGAAAAGGGTTTGTTCCCAACTGTTCTGGTCCAGTAAATAGTCCTTGGTGAAGTTATAGTCGGGTCCCGCTTCGAGTACCAGCACTCGCATCCCATAGCGGGTGAGCGCCCAGGCGCTGGCCCCCCCTCCCGCACCGGAACCCACGATGACGGCGTCGTACTGAGGTCCCTGCATCAGGAAGCAGCCCGTGGCGGCAGATAGAAGTCCAGGTGGCCCTTGGGTTGGGGCGGGCCGGCATACGACAGTCCGGCCCAGCTCGGGGGTTGGGCATAGTAGTGAAAAAAGGCGTCTTGGCGCAGACGCTCGAAAAAGACGCGCGGCAGCGTGTCCATTTTTTCTGCTGCGGCCAGGGCGATGACGTGTTCCCTCTGCGTTTCGGAAAGGGAAGAAAAATTCTCAACACCATAGTGATCTTTGGCCTGTGTATCCAGCCAGGTGCAGCCCGTTTTTATCAGGCGCCGGAGACGATGATTCGGGGTGGCCGCCGCGGCGATCTTTTTGTCTACGTCCAACGCTGTGGCGCTGGGCGTTTGATCGGCCGGGATGAGCGTGTCGAGGTAATAGGCCAGGGTGTGCAGTTCATCCTTGCCGAGTGCTGATGGCCAGAGGATGCGTTGAACAAGATAACCGGACCACGCCAGCAGCGCCGCGCCCAAGGTCAGTTTAAGGAATTGGCGGCGCGGGAGATGAAGGGCGCCGTCACGGGTGAAAAATCGCCCCCGCAGCCTGACGAAATACCCGCCTAGCTGCCTCAACTTATCCAAATTGGCAGAAGGCATTCCAGAATGCTTTAGGGATTACTTGCGTTTGAAGAGCGCGATTAACCCGGCTACTCCCACGAGTGCGGTCAGACCGACTAAACCCCACTCATCCAGCGCGGGCGCTTGCACCGGGGGTGGTGCTTGCGCAAAGGCCTGAGCAGAGAATAACAAAGATAGGGCTGCAAGGACAATATGTTCTTTTAATTTCATGAGCTATTTCCTCTACATGTAGGATGGCATTCCAGAATGCTTAGGATAGGCTATTTGCGTTTTTTGAAGAGTGCAACCAATCCGGCTACGCCCACGAGCATGCTTAGACCGAGCAAACCCCATTCATCCAGCGCAGGCGCTTGCACCGGGGGTGGCGGAACGAAACCCGCAAGGGCTTCCGCATTGAACATAAGCAGCGTGATGAGGCCAGATAAAGTAAGGTAGTTTTTTAGTTTCATCGTTATACTCCTTCGATTTATTAGGGAAATGCGAGATTGGCCTTTATATTTAGAAGCTAAAGCCGGCTGTTTGTCAATGATTAATGATTGACGGATGCCTCATTGGAAGATGGCGCGCCCGGAGAGATTCGAACTCCCGACCGCCTGGTTCGTAGCCAGGTACTCTATCCAGCTGAGCTACGGGCGCGTGTTGGGTATTTTACCCGATTAAGGGATGGCTCACTAGGGATATGGCGGAGAGAGGGATTACTCCGCACTTCCTTGTACTCCGCCCTGCGGGCCAGCCTTCGGCTGCTCCAAATCGCTCCAGGCGATTTGGTCGAACCCTGCTTATGATTTCTCGAGGGTTCGAATGCCTATCGTATAATCTTCCTTATGAGGAGGCTAAAAAACCAGCCTCCTCATAAGGAAGATATGGCGGAGAGAGAGGGATTCGAACCCTCGATGGAGCTTTTAACCCCATACTCCCTTAGCAGGGGAGCGCCTTCGACCTCTCGGCCATCTCTCCAAATATGTTTAACATCTTATGACGCCCTCCCTGGCGAGGCTTCAATTTTCTTGATCGGCCCCCGGCCCAGCCCTCCATGGCTGGGCGTTCGCGGCTCCTGCCATTGGATCTTTAGTAAAGCCATCCATGGCGAGACTTCAGTTCATTATCTGGACCCCAGCCAGTACATCCTGTACTGTCGTTCGCGCTTCAGCGCTGTGCAATCCTGCTTCGCTCGAAGTCCGGCCCATACATCCATCGTATGAGCGCTCGAAGCTCCTATCCCGCTTCTCGCCCTAATCCCGCCGCTCGCCCTCCGACTTTTCCTTCTGGATACGCTCGTAGATTTCTTCCCGGTGCACGGTGACATCCTTGGGTGCATTGACGCCAATGCGTACCTGATTGCCTTTTACCCCGAGCACGGTGACCGTTACCTGATCGCCTATCATCAGGCTTTCGCCTACCCGTCGCGTCAAAATCAGCATTCGTTGACTCCTTGTTACATCACTTCAATGAAGTGTGGCTGCGGCTCGCCATCCTAGGGGGCTCACCCCTGTGAGCCCGCTAATAAGTCAGTAAAGTGAGGCATTATAACCCGCAATCTCGAGCCGCCGTCCAGGAAATATGCCGTATTAGATCAGCCTGCCTTTCTATTTCGGCTCGGCCTGGTCTAACTTGAATGCCGCATGCAGGGCGCGCACCGCAAGCTCCAGATATTTTTCGTCCACCACCACGGATATCTTGATCTCTGAGGTCGAGATCATGCGGATGTTGATGCCTTCCCCGGCCAGGGTTTGAAACATCTGGCTGGCGATGCCCGCGTGGGAGCGCATGCCTACGCCCACGATAGAGACCTTGACGATGTGGTTGTCGCCCTCGACCTCGCGCGCACCCATTTGCTGGGCGGTACGCTTGACGATCTCCAGGGCCTTGTCGTAGTCGTTGCGGTGTACGGTGAAGGTGAAATCGGTGAGACCGTCCTCGCCGACATTTTGCACGATCATGTCTACCTCGATATTCGCCTCGGCGATGGGGCCGAGGATACGATACGCCACGCCGGGCTGATCGGGCACCCCGATCATAGTGAGCTTGGCCTCATCACGATTGAATGCAATGCCGGAGATCAGGGCTTGTTCCATGGCGGCTTCCTCAGAGGTGATCAGGGTGCCTGCGCCTTCTTCAAAGGAAGAGAGCACGCGCAGCGGCACGTTGTACTTGCTGGCGAATTCCACCGAGCGGATCTGCAACACCTTGGCGCCCAGGCTCGCCATCTCCAGCATCTCCTCGTAGGTGATGCGGTCCAGGCGGCGCGCCTGCGGCACCACGCGAGGGTCGGTGGTGTAGACGCCGTCCACGTCGGTGTAGATCTGGCATTCGTCCGCCTTGAGCGCCGCGGCGAGCGCGACCGCGGTGGTGTCCGAGCCGCCGCGCCCCAAAGTGGTGATGTTGCCTTCGCAGTCCACGCCCTGAAAACCGGCCACCACCACCACGCGGCCCTCGGCGAGATCCTTATGGATGCGCGCGGAGTCTATGTCCACGATGCGGGCCTTGTTGTAGGCGTTGTCGGTGAGGATATGCACCTGCGCGCCGGTGTACGAGCGCGCCTTACAGCCGCGTTCCTCCAGCGCCATGCTGAGCAGGGCGATGGTCGCCTGTTCGCCGGTGGAGAGCAGGACATCGAGTTCACGTGCGCTGGGACGCTGAGCGATCTCCTTGGCGAGCCGGATCAGGCGGTCCGTCTCGCCGCTCATGGCGGACACCACGACGACGACATCATCGCCTTGCTCGCGGCAGTTCATGACTTTTTCCGCAACGTGCTGGATGCGCTGCGGACTGCCGACCGAGGTGCCCCCGTATTTTTGTACGATCAATGACATCTTAGCGTCTTGTGAAAATGGCGCAGATTAGCACCTGATGGTGAAATAGACAAACAAAAAGTAGCTATGGAGTTTAACGAAGCTGCGTCTGTACCCACTCGGCGACGGATTTGAGCGCACCATCGAGCGCCTCGGGATGAGTGCCGCCGGCCTGCGCCATATCGGCGCGCCCGCCGCCCTTGCCTCCCACCTGTTGGGCGACCATGTTCACCAGGTCTCCCGCCTTGATGCGAGCGTTATAGTCGTTGGTGACACCCGCCACCAGGCTGACCTTGCCCTCGCTCACCGCCGCCAGCACCACGGCGGCGGAGCCGAGTTTGTTCTTGAGTTGATCCACGGTGTCGCGCAATGATTTGGCGTCCGCGCCGTCCAGCCGCGCCGCGAGCACCTGGATGCCGTTGATCTGTTGCGCCTGCCCGGCGAGGTCGTCGCCCGCGGAGCTGGCGAGCTTGCCCTTGAGGTGTTCAAGTTCCTTTTCAAGCCTGCGGGTACGCTCCAGCAACTGCCGTACCTTGTCGTCCACGTTGTCGCGCCCGCCCTTGACCAGGTCGGCCACCCGCAGCAGACGCTGCTCGTTTTCTTCCAATATTTTCAGCGACGCCTCGCCGGTGACCGCCTCGATGCGGCGCACGCCCGCAGCGACACCGCCTTCGCTGACGATCTTGAAGAGTCCGATGTCCCCGCTGCGGTTCACGTGCGTGCCACCGCACAGTTCGGTCGAGAAATCGCCCATGCGAAGCACGCGCACCTGTTCGCCGTATTTTTCGCCGAACAACGCCAGTGCGCCACTCTTCATGGCTTTGTCTATCGACATGATGCGTGTCTCGACGGCGTTGTTGGCGCGGATCTGGGCGTTGACCAGGTGCTCGATCTCCTTGATCTGCTCCGCCGTCACCGGTTCGAAGTGAGCGAAATCAAAGCGCAGGCGTTCCGCATCCACCAGCGATCCCTTTTGCTGGACGTGCTCGCCCAGCACGCGGCGCAATGCGGCGTGCAGCAGGTGAGTGGCGGAGTGATTGTAAGCGGTCGCGATGCGGGCCTGCCCGTCCACCTGGGCTTGCAGGTGATCGCCGAGCTTGATGTGGCCGGACTTGAGCACGCCGTAGTGGGCGTGGGCGGCGCCGTGTTTGCGCGTGTCCTGGACTTCAAACGTGGCATGGGTCTTGTGCAAATAACCGCGGTCGCCGACCTGCCCGCCCGACTCGGCATAAAAGGGCGTGCGATCCAGTATCATCGCGGCGTGTTGTCCGGCGTTGACCTCGGTGACCGGTTTGCCATCTATATACAACGCGACGACCTGGCCCTGTCCCGTCAAGGTCTCGTAACCGGTGAAGTCGGTTTCCACAACCTCGGCCTGCTCCACCTGTACCGCGGTGAAGTGACTCGCGGCGCGCGCCCGCTCGCGCTGTTGTGTCATCTCCTGTTCAAAACCGGCCATGTCTATACGCAACCCGCGCTCGCGCGCGATGTCGGCGGTGAGGTCCACCGGAAAGCCGTAGGTATCATACAAACGAAACACGGTTTCGCCGGCAATGAGATCGTCGTTCAGTGCGGCGATGTCCTGCTCCAGAATGCGCAGGCCCTGTTCCAGGGTTTGCCCGAAACGTTCTTCCTCTTGACGCAAGACGCGCTCGATCTGCGTCCGGGCCTTGGGCAGGTCGGGATATGCCGCGCCCATTTCCTTGGCGAGCGGCGCAACCAGTTTGTAAAAAAAGGGCTCGGTGAGGCCCAATTTATGTCCATGCCGCAGCGCGCGGCGCATGATGCGGCGCAACACATAGCCGCGTCCTTCGTTGGAAGGGACCACGCCGTCCAGCACCAGAAAAGAGCAGGCGCGGATGTGATCGGCGATCACCCGCAGCGAGCTGTTGTCGAGATCGGTGACGCCGGCCAGCGCGGCGGCGGCCTGCATGAGATTCCGGAACAGGTCTATCTCGTAGTTGCTGTGCACGCCTTGCATTACGGCGGCAAGACGTTCGAGACCCATGCCGGTGTCCACCGACGGGTGCGGCAGTGGGGTGAGCGTGCCGTCCGCGCTGCGGTTGTATTGCATGAACACCAGATTCCAGATCTCGACGTAACGGTCGCCGTCCGCTTCTTTACCGCCCGGCGGGCCGCCTTTTATGCCGGGGCCGTGATCGTAGAAGATCTCCGAGCACGGGCCGCACGGGCCGGTGTCGCCCATGGACCAGAAGTTGTCCTTCATCCCGCAGCGCGAGAAACGCTTGGGGTCCGTCTTGATCTCATTGAGCCAGATGTCGGCGGCCTCGTTGTCTTCCTCGTACACGGTGATCCACAGTTTCTCCGCGGGCAGCTTCAAAACCCGGGTCAGAAATTCCCAGGCATAGCCTATGGCCTCGCGCTTGAAGTAATCGCCGAAACTGAAATTGCCCAGCATCTCGAAGAAGGTGTGATGGCGCGCGGTGTAACCGACATTTTCCAAATCGTTGTGTTTGCCGCCTGCGCGCACGCAACGCTGGCTGCTCACGGCGCGTTGGTAGGGGCGATGGTCGAGGCCGAGGAACACCTCCTTGAATTGCACCATGCCGGCATTGGTGAACAGCAGGGTGGGGTCGTTGGCCGGGATGAGCGGACTGCTCGGCACGATGGTGTGACCGTGCTGGTGGAAGTAATCCAGAAAGGCCTTGCGTAAATCGCTACTGGTCATCATAGTTCTTGAGGGTCTTAAATACGGCATTGATCTGATCGGTGGTATAACCGCGCTGTTGCAGAAAGCGCATTTGCCGCGCGCGTTCCTGATAGTCCTTCGGCTCCCGTCCAAAACGCTTGCGCCAGGTCACACGCGCCTGCTCACGCCAGTGTTGGGCGTTTGGGGTTACCCACGCCTTAATCAGGTCTGCGGGTGTTCCTCGTTCGCGCAATTCGGCCTCGATGCGCAGCGGCCCAAAACCTCTATTCATACGAGATTGGACATAGGCCTCGGCGAAGCGTTCATCGCTGAGTAGTTTGTCGGCGGCAAGCCGTTGCAGGGTCGCTTCGATGAGCGGCTCGGGAAAGCCCTTGGCAAGTAATTTGCGCTGCAATTCGAGAGAGCTGTGCTCGCGCCGGGCAAGCAGACTTACCGAATACTGTAAAATATCAGCCCTCAACCTCGGCAGGCTCCGTTTCGCTCGGGACGGGTTTGGTAATCAGCTTGGCGCGGATTAGATCTTCGATCTCGCGCGCGATGTCGGGGTGTTCCTTCAGGAAGGTGCGTGCGTTGTCCTTGCCCTGGCCGATGCGGTTGCCGCCGTAGCTGTACCACGTGCCGGACTTCTCCACGATGCCGGCCTGCACGCCCAGTTCGATGGCCTCGCCCTCGCGCGAGATGCCTTCGCCGTAGAGGATTTCAAATTCGGCCTGCTTGAACGGCGGGGCCACTTTGTTTTTTACCACCTTGACGCGCGTCTCGCTGCCGATGACTTCGTCACCCTTTTTGATGGAGCCGATGCGGCGGATGTCGAGGCGCACCGAGGCGTAGAATTTGAGGGCGTTGCCGCCGGTGGTGGTCTCGGGGTTGCCGAACATCACGCCGATCTTCATGCGGATCTGGTTGATAAAGATCACCAGCGTGTTGGAACGCTTGATGTTGGCGGTGAGTTTTCTGAGCGCCTGCGACATGAGGCGCGCCTGCAGGCCCATGTGCGAATCGCCCATCTCGCCCTCGATCTCGGCCTTGGGGGTGAGCGCGGCGACCGAATCCACCACCACGATGTCTACGGCGCTGGAACGCACCAGCATGTCGGTGATTTCCAGCGCCTGTTCGCCAGTGTCAGGCTGCGAGACCAGGAGATCGTCCACGTTCACACCGAGCTTCTGCGCGTATTGCGGGTCGAGGGCATGCTCGGCGTCCACGAAGGCGGCGGCGCCGCCCAGTTTCTGCACCTCGGCGATGACTTGCAGGGTGAGAGTGGTCTTGCCGGACGACTCCGGGCCGTAAATTTCCACCACCCGCCCGCGCGGCAGGCCGCCGATGCCGAGCGCGATGTCCAGACCAAGCGAGCCGGTAGAGACAGCCTCCACGTCCCGCACCATGCCCGCGTCACCCATGCGCATCACCGCGCCCTTGCCGAATTGCTTTTCAATCTGGCCGAGCGCCGCGCTCAAGGCCTTTTTCTTGTTGTCGTCCATAGCATTACCTCACTCTGATTACTAATCTAAAAGGAAATCCCTGATGTGTCATGTTGAACCGCCAAGACGCCGAGAACGCCAAGATTTTTCCTTACAATTCAATCCTTTTTTCTTGGTGACCTTGGCGTCTTGGCGGTTGGCGATATATTTCTCAGAGGTGCTTCCCTGAAATTATCCCACAGATTTTTCAAACAGACAGCGCTATTTTTCCAGCCCCGCGGTGAGATAGGGGTGAAGGGTCTTAAGGAGGGCCTTGTAGACCCTGGGACTGCCTCCCACGATATTGCCGGTAGTCAAAAAATCCTGTCCGCCGCCGAAGTCTCCCACCATACCGCCCGCCTCTGTGATGAGCAAGGCGCCCGCCGCCATATCCCAGGGCGCGAGGCCGATCTCCCAAAAACCGTCCAGACGGCCCGCCGCCACATAGGCGAGATCGAGCGCCGCGGAACCGGCGCGGCGGATGCCGGCGGTGAGCAGCGTGAGTTCCTTGAACATGTGCAGATAGGCGTCCAGGTGTTCGGTTTTGCGAAAAGGGAAACCGGTGCCGAGCAGTGTGCCGTCCAATGTCTTAGCCTTGGTCACGCGGAGGCGGCGATCGTTGAGTTGCGCCCCGGCGCCCCGGCTGGCGGTGTATAACTCCTGACGCAGGGGATCGTAGACCACCGCGTGCTCAAGCTCGCCTTTATGCTGCACGGCGATGGACACGGCGAACTGCGGAAAGCCGTGCAGAAAGTTGGTGGTGCCGTCCAGCGGATCAATGATCCACTGGTAGTCGTCGCCCGCATGGGCGCCGCTCTCTTCGGCCAAAATGGCGTGGCTGGGATAGGCCTTGCGGATGACCTTGACGATATCCTGCTCGGCGAGCAGGTCCACCTCGCTCACGTAATCGTTTTTGCCCTTCAGCGAGACTCCATAGCTGTCCAGCCGTTCGGCGGCGCGCGCGATAGTGTTGCCGGCGGTGCGGGCGGCGCGTACCGCGATATTGAGCAGGGGGTGCATAAATTCAGAGAAAAGATACAAGATACAAGAGAAAAGGGGAAAAATACAGGCCGCAGACCAAATGAGGTGCTTTGCATGCGCCTTTTCCCTTTCCCCTTGTATCTTTTCTCTTGTATCTTGTATCTGTGTCTCTCTCCAATATCCGCATCGTCCTGGTAAACACCAGCCATCCCGGCAACATCGGCGCCTGCGCGCGCGCCATGAAGACCATGAATCTGTCCGGCCTCAACCTGGTGCAACCGAAGGTCTTCCCCAGCGCCGAAGCCACCGCGCGGGCCTCCGGTGCGGACGACGTCTTGGCTGGGGCGCAGGTCTTTGAGACGCTGGACGCGGCGCTGGCCGGCTGCGTCCTGGTGATCGGCGCCAGCGCCAGGCAGCGTACCATTGCCTGGCCGGAGCTGACACCGCGCGAATGTGCACGGCAGGTGATCGCACAGTGCGCCCGCGCGCCCGTCGCGCTGGTGTTCGGGCGGGAACATTCCGGTCTTACCAATAGCGAGCTGGAGCGCTGCAACGCCCTGGTGCGCATCCCGAGCAACCCGGATTTCAGTTCTCTCAATATCGCCGCCGCGGTGCAAATCCTGGCCTACGAAATTATGTTGACGAGTCTGGAGCCCACCCCGCACGCAATCAGTGACACGGAGGAAGAACCCGCCACCGCAGCGGAACTGGAGTTGCTTTATGCCCACATGCAGCAGGCCTTGACGGACATCGGCTTTCTCGACCCGGCCAACCCGCGCCAGTTGATGCGCCGGTTGCGGCGCTTATTCAATCGCCCTCAACTGGACAAGATCGAGGTTAATATCTTGCGGGGCATATTGGCTGCCGCGCAGACCCAAAACAAACTGAGGCATGAGGAATAGGTATTGTTGACGAAATTAGTCAGGTATATAATGCAGTATGTTTGAGCGTCTGAAAGAAGACATCCGCTGCACCTTTGAACGCGACCCGGCGGCGCGCACTACCTGGGAGGTGTTGACCACTTACCCCGGGCTGCACGCGGTGCTGTGGCACCGGCTGACCCACCGTTTGTGGCGCGCGAACTGGAAGTGGCTGGCGCGCTGGCTGTCCACCGTGGCGCGCTGGTTCACCGGCGTGGAGATTCATCCCGGCGCGACTATTGGCCGGCGCTTCTTTATAGACCACGGCATGGGTGTGGTGATCGGCGAGACCGCCGAGATCGGCGACGACTGCACGCTGTATCACGGCGTGACCCTGGGCGGCACCACCTGGCGCAGGGGAAAACGGCATCCCACCCTGGGCAGCAATGTCGTGGTCGGCGCGGGCGCCAAGGTATTGGGTCCGATCACGGTGGGGGAGGGCGCGCGCATCGGCTCCAATGCGGTGGTGGTCAAAGACGTCCCCTCCGGCGCGACGGTGGTAGGTATCCCGGGGCATATCGTCAAGCGCGCCAGCGACGAAGAGATGCTACGGCGCAAGGATTTCGCCAAGAAAATCGGTTTCGAGGCCTACGGCGGCGCCCAGGACATGCCCGATCCGGTGGCCAACGCCATTGATACGCTGCTCGATCATGTGCACGTGATGGATAAGCAGATCGAGGCGATGAACCGGGCGCTGCGCCAGTTAGGCGCGCAGATCGAGGAGGTCAAGCTGCCGGACGTGGAAATGTCTGACATGCAAACGGATAAGGACAAGCCCCTGACCACCCCCATCGAATTGTGACGTACATGGATGTACTAATGTCGCGAGAGGCAGGAAGCCGGGAGCGGCTAGGGCCGAATTCATTCGGCCGAATATGTTCATGAAGGAGAGAGCACCATGCGCTTAACCACCAAAGGCCGCTATGCGGTCACCGCGATGCTGGATTTGGCCATACACCAGCAGAAGAAGCCGGTCACGCTCGCCGACATCGCCCGCCGGCAAGACATCTCGCTCTCGTATCTCGAACAGCTCTTCGCCAAGCTGCGCAAACAGGGCTTGGTGGAAAGCGCGCGCGGCCCGGGCGGCGGCTACAGATTGGGTCATCCCACGGCCGCGATCTCGGTCGCCGACGTGATCAGCGCGGTGGACGAAAAGGTGGACGCCACCCGCTGCGGCGGCAAGATGAATTGTCAGGGTGAAGAACGCTGCCTCACCCATGATTTATGGTCCGATCTCAGCAATCAGATTCATGAGTTTTTGAATGACATCAGCCTGGCCCAGTTGATAGAACGCCGTGGTGTCCAAGAGGTTTCCGCGCGCCAAGAAGAACTCCTGCATTTTTTCCCGCGTGAACAGGCTAAACCTGCGCGGGGAAAAGAGGCCGTCACCCCCGGCTGATGCCCGCTTACCTCGACCACAACGCCACCACCCCGCTGGCCGAGGGGGTGTTGGATGCGATGTTGCCCTATCTCAGCGATCAGTACGGCAACGCCTCCAGCGCCCACAGTCTCGGACGCGCCGCACGTGCTGCTGTGGACCGGGCGCGTAAGTACGTAGCGAAACTCGTCAACGCCAAACCGCAGCAAATCATCTTCACCGGCAGCGGCACCGAAGCCAACAATCTCGCCATTAAGGGCATTGCAGCGCAATACAAAAAGGGGCGCATTCTAATCAGCGCGGTCGATCACGCCTCGGTACGCAGCCCCGCGCAAGCACTGGCTGAGCAAGGCTGGGACGTGGACACGCTCCCCGTTGATACACTGGGGCGAGTCACCACCGCCACGTTACAAGCACACCTTCATTCCAACACCCGGCTCGTCTCCATCATGCTGGCCAATAACGAAACCGGCATCCTGCAAGATATCGCCTCATTGAGTAGGGCCACCCACAAGACCGGAATCGTTTTCCATACCGACGCCACCCAGGCTGCCGGCAAGATCAAGGTGGACTTTGCCGCGCTGGGCGCACAGCTCATGAGCCTCTCCGCCCACAAACTTTATGGTCCTAAGGGTGTTGGCGCATTAGTCGTAAGCGACGGCGTGGAATTACAGCCCTTGATACACGGCGGTGGCAAGACGCTGCGCGGCGGCAGCGAAAATGTCGCAGCGATTGCCGGTTTTGGCGCCGCGGCGGAGTTGGCCACCAAAGAGTTGGAACAGCGCGCTGAACACCTGCTGACCCTTCGCCGTTACCTGGAACAGCGATTACACGAAATCCCCAGCCTGGTGATCTTCGCCGAGCAGGCAGAGCGCCTGCCCAATACCGTGCTGTGCAGCATTCCAGAATTTTCCGGCGAGACCCTGATCGAAAATCTCGATCATAAAGGGATTTGCATCTCCAGCGGTTCCGCCTGCACCAGCGGCAGCTTCCAGCCCAGCCACGTCTTGGTAGCGATGGGCGTGGAGCGCCGTCTGCAACAGAACGTGCTACGCATCAGCCTGGGGATAGGCAACAGCCGCAACGACATTGACTACCTCATCACCTCTCTTCAAGAACTCCTCACCCGCTTCAAGCCCTGGGCCGCAGCGTAAGATTCCCACATCCTGTTCCCTTCCCTCTGACCGATATAGCTAAGATAGCTTGCGGAGCACTCTGTCTGGCATTGCCTAAACCCTCTCGGTTAGGGTAAAATGCCTTGAATTTCAATGGATAAAATCACTTACTTATCATGACTTTTAATTTCAACCAGAGGGGAGTAGGTTAATGGCGCTGGAGCGCACCTTTTCGATAATTAAACCTGACGCCGTGGCCAAGAATGTGATTGGCGGGATTTACAGCCGTTTTGAGCAGGCGGGTTTGCGCATCATCGCCGCCAAGATGGTGCATTTGTCCCACGCCCAGGCTGAGGGCTTTTACGCCGTGCATAAGGACCGGCCGTTTTTTAAAGACTTGGTCAATTTCATGATTACCGGGCCGGTGATGATGCAGGTGCTGGAAGGGGAGAACGCCGTCACGCGCCATCGTGAGATCATGGGCGCGACCGATCCGCAAAAGGCGGTGCCGGGCACAATACGCGCCGATTTCGCCAAGACCGTGGATGAAAACGCGGTGCACGGTTCCGACAGCCCGGAAACCGCCCAGGCCGAGATCGAATTCTTTTTTAAACCCAACGAGATTTGTCCGCGTACCCGGTGAGCGAAGTGAACACACCACGCCAAAATCTGCTCGATCTTGACCGCCAGGGTCTTGCCGGTTATTTCACGGCGCTGGGCGAGCAGCCGTTTCGGGCCGCGCAGGTGTTGCAGTGGGTGCACCACTACGGCATGGACGATTTCGACGCCATGACCAATGTCAGCAAGGCGTTGCGCGAGCGTCTGAAGCGGTGCGCCGAGATTCGTGCGCCGGAGATCGCGCTGGATCAGCTTTCGGACGACGGCACGCGCAAGTGGTTGCTGCGTCTGGCTGACGGCAATTGCATCGAGACGGTGTTTATCCCCGACGAGGGGCGTGGCACGCTGTGCGTATCGTCCCAAGTGGGCTGTGCGCTCGATTGCTCGTTTTGCGCGACGGGCAAGCAGGGCTTTAATCGTAATCTCACGGTGGCGGAAATCATCGGTCAGGTCTGGGTCGCCAACAAGGCGCTCGGCCGAGATCCGAAAGGCGAGCGCATTATCACCAATGTCGTCATGATGGGCATGGGCGAGCCGTTGCTGAATTTCGACAACGTGGTGAGCGCCATGAACATCATGCTGGACGACCTCGGCTATGGTCTGTCCAAGCGCCGCGTGACACTCAGCACCGCAGGCGTGGCGCCGGCCCTGGATCGCCTCAAGGCGCTGAGCCCGGTGAGCCTTGCGGTCTCGCTGCATGCCCCGAACGATGCGCTGCGCGACGAACTGGTGCCTCTCAATAAAAAATATCCCCTCAAAGAATTACTGGATGCCTGTCGCCGCTATGTAGAGGATGAGACGCGCCGCACCATCACCTTCGAGTATGTCATGCTGGACGGCGTCAACGACAGTCCGGAACTGGCGAGGCAATTGGTGGAGTTGCTGAAGGACATGCCCGCCAAGGTCAACCTGATTCCCTTCAATCCGTTTCCCAACACCCGCTATCTGCGCTCGCGGCCCGAGGCGATAGCGCGCTTTCGTGACATTCTCATGCAGGCCGATTTGATCACCCTTACCCGCAAGACCCGTGGCGATGATATTGACGCCGCCTGTGGTCAGCTCGCCGGCCGCGTGCGAGATCGCACCAAGCGCAGCCTGCGCGGTATACCCGTGCTGACGGAGGGTTTACGGTAATGATGAAGGCGGTGCTCAAGGGACTGGGCTTGGCGGCAATAGTAATCTTAAGCGCATGTGGCACACTGACCTCGTCCGACATCAAGCCCGATGTGAACGAAGGCCCTGATACCCTCGCCCAGACGAATCTCAAACTCGGCATCGGTTACCTCCAGCAAGGTCAGCGCGATCTGGCGCTCGGCAAATTACAGCGTGCGATCGAGCTCGACCCCAAGCTTGCCAAGGCCCACTCCGCCATCGCCATAATCTACGACCAGCTCGGGCAGGCCGATCTTGCGCTGCAACACGCCGAAAGGGCGGTCAGTCTCGATCCGCAGGATTCGGCGGCGCATCTTAACTACGGCACCTTTCTCTGCAAGCAGAACCAGTTGGACAAGGCCGACGCGCAGTTTCAGTTGGTGTTCCAGAATCCGCTCGATGCCTCGCCGGAGTTTGCCTACGAGAACGCGGGCGTATGCGCCATGCGCGTCCCCGATCCCGCCAAGGCCGAGCAGTATTTCCGCAGCGCCTTGCAGTTGAATCCGAAGCTGCCGATCAGCCTTTATCAAATGGCCGTGTTGCACTATCAAACCGAACGTTATCTCCAGGCGCGGGCCTACTTGCAACGTTATGCGGAAGTCTCCCAACATACCCCGCAGAGTCTGTGGCTGGGCATCAAGGTGGAGCGCCAACTCGGTGACAGAAATACCGCTTCCGGTTATGCCCTGCAGTTGAAATCAAACTTCCCGGACTCGGAAGAGGCGCGCCTGTTACTCGAGTCTGAAAAGGGAGCAAAACCCAGGTCTCCATGATGAGCCCCGATCAGCCCGTGGACGCGAACCTTCAAGCCGAGGCCGGGTTAGGGGCGCGGCTGCGCCTGGCGCGCGAGAAGCTGGGGCTCACTACCAGAGATGTTGCGGCGCAGATGAACCTGGACCCGCGGCATATCGAGGCCATCGAACGCGAGGATTTTAGCAGCGTCGCCGCCCCGGTCTTTGTGAGAGGTTATCTGCGTAACTACGCCCGTTTGCTGAACCTGCCTCCCGACCTCATCGTGCAACACTACGAAGGCCTTGCCGGTGTGAGCCCGCCGCCACTCAAGGGTTTCCCGATCGGCGACGCTACCCCCGCCAGTGAGGCTGATCGCACCGTGCGCTGGATCGGCTATGCTATCGTTCTGGGCTCGGTGATTCTGGCGGTGGTGTGGTGGATGACCGAGGGCACCTTCAAATTCAAAGAGGACGACGCGGTCGCAAGCCTTGCCGCGCAGGCGTCCTTGCAGGAACCGCATCCTCTCGAAACCCGGGCCACCGCTACACAGCCGCCCACCCCGCCGCCGGCGGTTGTAGCCGAAACAGACCCTTCGACCAAACCCAGCACAGGCGCGGCGCCCGTTGACAGTGTCTCACCGGCGGCCTCCGCGGCTGCCGTGTCCCCCCCAAGCAGCACAACCGTACAACAGACGCCCGCGCAACAAGCCGCGCCGGTAGCGGCGGCGGACAGCGCCGCGCCCAAGACCCGCGCCTTAAGCCTCAGCTTCAGCGCGGACTCCTGGGTTGAGATTACCGACGGCAAAGGAAAGCGCCTGTTTTACGACTTGGCCAAACGCGGGAGTCAGCAGAGCTTTCAAGACGTTGCCCCGCCGATACACATCCTGCTCGGCAATGCGCCCGCGGTTACCGTGGACTATAATGGCAAAAGATTCGATCACTCGCGTTATAATCGCAACAACGTGGCGCGTTTTTCACTCGAGTAGGGTCGAATTTATTCGGCCAGAACGTAAATTGATGCAACACAACACCCCCATCACTCGCCGCAAGTCACGCCGGATCATGGTGGGCAATGTCGCCATCGGCGGCGACGCGCCCATCACGGTGCAGAGCATGACCAACACCGACACCTGCGACGTGGCGGCGACGGTCGCGCAGATCCGCGCCCTGGAAAACGTCGGCGCCGACATCGTGCGCGTCTCCACCCCGAGCATGGAGGCGGCCGAGGCCTTCGGCCTTATCAAAAAACAGGTCAACGTGCCGCTCGTCGCGGACATCCACTTCGATTACAAGATCGCACTGCGCGTCGCCGAACTTGGCGCGGATTGCCTGCGCATCAATCCCGGCAACATCGGCCGCGAAGACCGCGTGCGGGCGGTGGTGGAATCGGCGCGTGAGCACAACATCCCCATCCGGGTGGGCGTGAACGCGGGGTCGCTCGAAAAGGACTTGCAGAAAAAATACGGCGAGCCCACGCCGGAAGCCATGGTCGAGTCGGCGCTGCGTCACGTGGAAATCCTGGAGCGGCTCAACTTCAAGGACTTCAAGGTCAGCATCAAGGCCTCCGACGTATTCATGACCGTAGAGGCCTACCGGCTGCTCGCAAAACAGATTGAACAACCGCTGCACCTCGGTATCACCGAGGCGGGCGGTCTCCGCGCCGGCGCCGTGAAGTCCGCGATCGGTCTCGGCATGCTGCTCGCCGAAGGCATCGGCGACACGATCCGCATCTCGCTCGCCGCCGATCCGGTGGAAGAAATCAAAGTGGGTTTTGATATCCTGAAGAGCCTGCACCTGCGCAACAAGGGCATTAATCTCATCGCCTGCCCCTCGTGTTCACGTCAGGAGTTCGACGTCATTAAAGCGGTAAATGAACTGGAGGCGCGTCTGGAAGATATACTGGAGCCGATGGATGTCGCGGTGATCGGCTGCGTGGTTAACGGTCCCGGCGAGGCGCGTGAGGCGCACATCGGTCTGGCCGGCGGTTCACCCAATCTGTTATACGTGGATGGAAAGCCCGACCATAAGGTGAGCAACGAGCACCTGGTGGATGAGCTGGAAAAAACCATTCGCGCCAAAATTAAATTGCGTCAGGAACTCGGCCAGCTGGAACATCAAAGTCCCGTGATACCTATTACTAAAGTCAGATAAAAGATACAAGATACAAGTAGAACCCTGTTCCTCGGTGCTATGATTCAGGTTTTCTTGTATCTTGTATCTTTCCTCTTGTATCTACCTCTATGAAATCCATCCAAGCCGTGCGCGGCATGAACGACATCCTGCCGGGTGAGACCCCCTGCTGGCAGCATCTCGAAGAGACGGCGCGCACGCTGCTCGCGGGCTATGGCTATGAAGAGATCCGGCTGCCACTGGTCGAGCAGACCGAGCTCTTCGCCCGCTCCATCGGCGAGGTCACCGACATTGTCGAAAAGGAGATGTATACCTTTGAAGACCGCAACGGCGACAGTCTTTCCCTACGCCCCGAAGGCACGGCGAGCTGCGCGCGCGCCGCGATAGAACACGGGCTGCTGCACAACCAGACCCAGCGCCTCTGGTATAGCGGGCCGATGTTCCGCCATGAGCGCCCCCAGAAGGGCCGTTATCGCCAGTTCCATCAGATCGGCGTCGAGGTGTTCGGTTTCAACGGCCCGGACATAGACGCGGAAATGATACTCATGACGGCGCGATTATGGCGCAAGCTGGGTCTTGAGAATTTGCTGTTGCAAATCAATTCCCTCGGCACCGCCGACGCGCGGGCGGTTTACCGCAGCCATCTTACGAGTTATCTCGAAGGCCATCTTGATCAGCTCGATGAGGACAGCCGCAGGCGCCTCTCAACCAATCCTCTGCGCATCCTCGACAGCAAGAATCCCGCGCTGCAAACGCTTATCGCCGGCGCGCCGCAGCTTGCCGATCATCTCGATGAGGAATCGCGGTCGCATTTTGAACGGCTTAAGGACCATCTCGACGCCGCGGGCCTGAGCTATCAGGTCAATCCCCGCCTGGTGCGTGGCCTGGATTATTACGCCAAGACGGTGTTCGAGTGGACCACCGATCAGTTGGGCGCGCAGGGCGCCGTGTGCGCGGGCGGGCGTTATGACAGGCTGGTCGAACAGATCGGCGGCAAACCCACACCGGCGATCGGCTTCGCCATGGGCATAGAACGCTTGGTGGCGCTGCTTACCGAAAACTCGCTAACACCGCCCAGACAATCTCCACATGCTTATTTTGTGTTAGTCGGCGACCAGGCCGAGCGCCGTGGTCTGGTGCTTGCGGAGCAACTGCGCGACGCATTGCCGGGACTGCGGCTGGTGATGAACTCCGGCGGCGGTAATTTCAAGAATCAGCTCAAGCGTGCCGACAAGAGCGGCGCCGACCATGCCCTGATACTCGGCGACGATGAATGCACCCAGTCTGAAATCAGCATTAAGCACCTTCGTCTCGATATCGCCCAGCGCCGCATCCCGCAGTCAGATTTGGCTGACTTCCTTTCTAAATACTTTAGTTAGTCTACCCAGTCGCAGCATAGCGCTAGTTGGACTTAGTCTATGTTGCACATCCTAATTTTCACCTTGGGAAACCACTACCCAAATAATAATGGCTGATGTACATTTGGAAGAGGGGCTGTGACTAAGTCTCCGCATGGGTGAGAAAGGGGTTATGCCGTCCAGGCGGCGGAGGGGTACGTTATGTTGATACGAGTGGGTCTGGTAGACAGTCAAAGGCTGTTTCGGCAAAGCGTAGCCCTTATGCTGAACCAGGAGTCTGATTTCCGCGTCGTCGGGGAGGCGTCGGATGGGCATGAGGCCTTTTCGCTCGCCATGGAAAAAAAGCCTCACATTATGCTCATGGATCTGGACCTGCCCAAGCTCAGCACCGTCAACACGATAAGGCTCATACTCGGCTGTTGCCCCAAGGTTAAAATTCTTATCCTGTCCGTTCACCACGACAATCCCCGTGTCAGCATGGGCCTGGAGGCCGGTGCGGCAGGCTACGTCCTGAAAGATGTGGATCACCACGAACTGATACGGATCATTCGCCACTATGCCCACGGCTCACCCGTCAGTTCGGCCTTTTTAACCTCCTCGGAGGTCATCAAGCCGGAGGAACTCCCCGCCCCCGATACCTCCACGCTCACCCGCCGTGAAGGGGAGATCATGGAATTATTATCACGGGGACAACGCAGTCAAGAAATTGCCGATACCCTGAGTATTTCTATTGAAACCGTCAAGGTCCACATCCAACACATCTACCGTAAAATGGGCGTCAAGAACCGGGTAGAAATGATCCTTCTCCTTAAATCTCTTCCACCCATCCCTTTAAGAACTCCACAGCAAAGCAGCCTAAATCAAGCTTAGACTTAGTAAAAAAATAACTATAAAGCTAGAGTTATTTTTTGAAAAATTAAAGCTTAAAAAATGCCGCGCCAGGATTTAATGACGGCGAGCCGCCCACCTCCGGCCCGCATGTTCCTTATAAGGTGAACTGGGGCGTGCATGACATTCCGATTCCAACCGAGGTGCAGGTTCGGCATCTGGAGGAGGGCGGCGTGTTGCTGCAATACAATTGCCCGGAAGGCTGCGCCGATTTAGTGGAAAAGTTGACGCGGTTAACGGATGAATACAATCCCATTTTGATAGCGCCTTACTCGTTGATAAACGCCAAGCTGACGCTCACGGCCTGGGTAGCGCATAGACCTGCTGGATGGATGGGATGAAAAAACGGGTGCGCGGCTTCATCGAGACCTATGTCGGCAAGCCGCATTTTCCCGCTGAAAATTCTGATGGTGAGGGAGAGCAGCCGTCCGCTGCGGCAAGTCCTTAGCGTATTTCAGGATCTATTCGCTGTTAACTGTATGAGGGCCCATCCGGGCCCTCTTTCATTTATAAGGCAAACTCGCGGGTGCGGCCTGTTGGGATGTGGCCGCTGGCGACTCTGCGCCGTGGGCTATGGAAAGATTAAACAGGGCGGCGCCAAGTAGACTCAGGGGCAGGTATTTCAGAAGCTTCAAGGAGTATGATCCTGATGAAAAAATGCAGGTCTCATCATAGCAAAAACCGGCGGGGTACTTCAGCCTGTCGGCCCTATTTCTGACCGTATTTATGTTATAATTTCACTCCTTTACAGGTCGCATTCCAAAATCCCTCACCAGGCCGCAGTGTATTGAACTCGACGCAGACACAGCCCCACAGGTCCGAGACGGGCAGCGCTTCAACACTATATTTAGAGGCCGTTGATCTGGAGTGCGTCCGCAGCGACCGCCTGTTGTTCACGGGGCTGAATCTATCACTGCGGCCCGGGAACCTAATCCAGATAGAGGGGCCTAACGGGAGTGGCAAGACCAGTCTGCTGCGGATTCTGTGCGGGCTGACCTCGCCCACCCAGGGCGAAGTGCGTTGGTGCGGCCGGGACATTAGAGCGGCGCGGCCGGAGTATATGGCCGCCGTGGCCTACCTCGGTCATAGCCCCGGACTAAAGGGAGATCTGACGCCGAGGGAGAACCTGGCGATAGCGCGCGGGTTCGCGGCGGCCAATGCCGCCGTCTCCGTGGATGAGGCGCTGGAACGTTTGGAGATGAGCGACTTTGACGATCAACCGGTACGTACTCTCTCCGCGGGGCAGAAACGGCGGGCGGCTCTGGCCCGATTGCTGGCCATCGAGACCACAGTATGGATACTCGATGAGCCGTTCACGGCGCTCGATCGCAGCGGCGTGAGACTGGTTGAGAAAATGCTGGCGGAACATCTGCTGCACGGTGGGATGGCGGTACTCACCACGCATCATCCGGTGGGTATCGCCGAGTCGCATGTGACGCGGGTGGATTTGGGTAGCTAAGCGACGATGCTTAAGGTCTTCCAGGTAATAGTGCGCCGGGATTTAACCCTGGCACTGCGCCGCAGGGCGCAGATCGTCAACCCGCTGGTGTTTTTTGTCATCGTGGTGAGCCTGTTTCCGCTCGGCGTGGGTCCGGAGCCCAATTTATTAAAGACGCTGGCGCCGGGGGTGATCTGGGTGGCCGCGCTGCTGGCCGCGATGCTGTCGCTGGAAGGGATGTTTCATTCCGATTTCGAGGACGGTTCGCTGGAGCAATTGTTGCTGACCGCACACCCCGTATCGCTCACCGTGCTGGCCAAGGTGGTGGCGCACTGGCTGGTGGCCGGCCTCCCGTTAATCGTATTGGCGCCGCTGCTCGGTGTGTTGCTGCATTTGCCGGCGGAATCCATTCAGGTGTTGGTTATTACCTTACTGTTAGGGACCCCGGTGCTCAGCCTGATTGGCGCGATTGGCGTCGCGCTCACTGTAGGGCTGCGGCGCGGCGGCGTGTTATTATCGTTGCTGGTGTTGCCCCTCTATATCCCCGTGCTCATCTTCGGGGCCGGGGCGATAGATGTGGCAAGCAGCGGCGTCTCGGCGTCCGCGCATTTATTTATCCTGGGCGCGTTGCTGGCCCTGGCCTTGAGCCTGGCCCCGTGGGCGGCTGCGGCGGCGTTACGAATCAGTATAGAGTAGGGCCGAATTTATTCGGCCTGCTTAATTAAGAGGCTTCATCATGTGGGTATGGCTACATAAATTCGGTTCTCCCAAGTATTTCTTTACGATCTCCGGGCGGTTGCTCCCCTGGTTAGGCGGCGCAACCCTTTTACTGCTGGCGGCGGGACTTTATCTCGGCTTGTTCGCCTCGCCGGCCGATTACCAGCAACGCGACAGCGTGCGCATCATGTACATCCATGTGCCGAGCGCGTGGAACTCCATGTTCATTTATCTCTTGATGGCGGTCTCCGCGGCGATAGGGCTGATCTGGAACATCAAGATCGCCGACATCGTCGCTGCGGTCTCGGCGCCGATCGGCGCCTCGTTTACCTTCCTCACCCTGGTCACCGGTTCGCTGTGGGGCAAACCCATGTGGGGCACCTGGTGGGAGTGGGACGCCCGGCTCACCTCGGAGCTGATCCTGCTGTTTCTGTATCTCGGCTACATGGCGTTGCAGTCCGCCTTTGATGACCGCCGCACGGCCGCGCGCGCCTCGGCGGTGCTCGCCATCGTGGGCGCGGTCAACGTGCCCATCATTTATTACTCGGTGCAGTGGTGGAACACCCTGCATCAGCCGCAGAGCCTGGGTGTCGGCATGTCCACCATACACGCGAGCATGCTGATTCCACTGCTCTTGATGGCGCTGGCATTCAAGCTGTTTTTTTTCACCGTGCTGCTGATCCGCACGCGCAGCGAGGTGCTGGAGCGCGAGCGTAATAGCGGGTGGGTGCAGGAGGTTATCGAGGAGATGGCGGCCAAAACAGAAACCAATCTCGGCAGGAGTGGCAATGAATATCGCTGAATTTTTTCACATGGGCGGTTATGGCTTTTATGTGTGGGGCTCTTACGGTGTCGCGCTGGTGGTGTTCACCGTGAATATCGTATCGGCGCTGCGCAACAAGCAAAGGGTGCTGCATAGTCTGATGCGTTCCGCCGCCCGTAACAGGAGCCGCACATGACCCCGCGCCGCCAACGTATGATGCTGGTGATTTTAGTATTGCTGGGCGTAGGCGCCGCCGTCGCGCTCACCCTCAACGCCTTTCGCGGCAATATGGTGTACTTTTACGGCCCCAGTCAGCTCGGCACGGTGGAGAAGGCGCACGAACGCAATCTGCGTCTGGGCGGCCTCGTGGAGCAGGGCAGCGTCAAGCGCGAGGACGATGGGCTCACGGTGCACTTCATGGTGACGGACACGGTGAAGAGCGTGCCGGTGATTTACAAAGGTATCCTGCCGGATCTGTTCCGCGAAGGCCAGGGTGTCGTTGCGCAAGGCAGGCTGACGCAGGATGGCGTGTTTATGGCGAGTGAGGTATTGGCCAAGCACGATGAAAATTACATGCCGCCGGAAGTCGCGGAGGCGATGAAAGAGGCGAAGCAAGGCGCACCGCAATTTTCCGGTACGCTGATGCAAGGAGGGGTGGATAAATGATTCCCGATATCGGCCATTTTGCACTGATTTTGGCGCTGGGTATGGCCCTGATACAAGCCATACTCCCCCTCGCCGGCGCCGCGCGCGGCATCGCTTCCTGGACGGCGGTCGCCCGGCCGGCGGCGCGCGGGCAATTTGTATTTTTAATGATAGCGATGGTTTGTCTGTGGTATTCGTTTATCGTTAACGATTTTTCCGTGCGCTATGTCGCCAGCAACTCCAACTCGGCGCTGCCGTGGGAGTATCGTATGGCGGCGTTGTGGGGCGCCCATGAAGGTTCGCTGCTGTTGTGGGTGTGGATCCTGGGGATCTGGACCGTGGCGGTGACCTTCTTCAGCCGCAGTCTCCCGGAGGCCTTTGTGGCGCGGGTGCTGGGGGTGATGGGTTTGGTGAGTATTGGGTTCTTGTTGTTCATGCTGCTCACCTCCAACCCCTTCGAGCGGTTATTTCCCGCGGCCGTCGAGGGGCGCGATTTGAATCCGCTGTTGCAGGACATCGGCCTGATCGTTCATCCGCCGATGTTGTATATGGGATATGTCGGTTTCTCGGTGGCCTTTAGCTTTGCCATCGCCGCCTTGTTGGGTGGACAATTGGATGCCGCCTGGGCGCGCTGGTCGCGGCCCTGGACAACCGTTGCATGGTCGTTCCTGACGCTCGGAATCACTCTCGGAAGTTGGTGGGCCTATTACGAACTCGGCTGGGGCGGCTGGTGGTTTTGGGACCCGGTCGAGAACGCCTCGTTCATGCCCTGGCTGGTTGGTACCGCGCTGATACACTCTTTGGCGGTGACCGAAAAGCGTGGCGGGTTCAAATCCTGGACCGTGCTGTGCGCGATCTTCGCCTTCTCGCTGAGCCTGTTGGGGACCTTCCTGGTGCGCTCCGGCGTGCTGACCTCGGTACACGCCTTCGCCACCGATCCCGAGCGCGGATTTTTCATCCTGGTGTTCCTGGTCATCGTGGTGGGCGGTTCGCTGCTGTTGTACGCCTGGCGCGCGCCGAGTGTTGGAGTGGGCGGCGCCTTCAGTTTGATTTCGCGCGAGACGTTTTTGCTCGGCAATAATGTTCTGTTCGTCACCGCCGCCGCTACGGTATTGCTCGGCACGCTTTATCCTCTGGGGCTCGATGCCCTGGGCTTGGGTAAGATCTCGGTCGGCCCGCCCTATTTTAATGTCGTGTTTGTCCCTTTGATGGTGCCGATCGTGTTTCTCATGGGCATAGGCCCCATCGCGCGCTGGAAGCAGCAGAGCCTGCCCGAGCTTGCAGTGCGTCTGCGCTGGGCCTTGGCCGCAAGTGTGGTCACCGCCCTGGTGTTGCCGGTGTTGATGGGGAAATGGTCGTTTATGGTCAGCCTGGGGCTGTTGATGGCCGCGTGGATCACCACCACTGTGGGGCTGAGCTTGTGGTCCAAGCTGATGCGTAATGGTGTGTCCGGATTCAAGTCGGCCGCGCTCGGCATGCCGCGCGGATTCTATGGCATGTCCCTGGCCCACTTTGGCATCGCGGTGTTTATCATCGGCGTGACGATTTCCGGCGGATACAGTCTGGAGAAGGAGTTGCGCATGGCGCCCGGCGACAAGGTGGAGCTGGCGGGCTACACCTTCCGCTTCTTGGGTGTCTCCGAGATAAAAGGCCCGAACTACCAGGCGGTGCGTGGCAGGATAGAGGTCAGCAAGGCGGGTAAAGTGCTCCCCGTGATGGAGCCCGAAAAGCGCGTCTATCTGGTGCAGCAGAATCCGATGACCGAGGCGGCCATTGATGCCGGCCTCTTGCGTCACCTGTACGTGGCCCTCGGTTCGTCTGCAGGCGAGGGCGGGGCTTGGAGCCTGCGTTTCTATTACAAGCCCTTCGTGCAGTGGATCTGGATGGGGCCGTTGTTCATGCTGTTCGGCGGCTTGCTTGCCGCCACCGACCGCCGCTACCGTCTCGCCGCGCGCCGCCACGCCGTCTCCGAGCCGGGACCCGCCGAGGGATTGGCAGCCGCAGGGGTCAAAGCGTCCGGCTAATCTACCCCATGGTTCGTTACCTCGCCCCCTTAGGTATATTTATTGTCCTGGTGATCTTTCTGGCGCGCGGCCTCATGCTCAATCCGCACGAGGTGCCTTCGCCCCTGATAGGCAAGCCCGCGCCGGAATTTCTGTTACCTCAGGTTCAGGATGCGAATCAGCAATTCGGCCGCAAGGATTTGCTCGGCAAGGTCACGCTTTTGAATGTGTGGGCCTCGTGGTGCGTCGCATGCCGGCAAGAGCATCCGCTGCTGGTGCAGCTCGCACGTTCCGGCCAAGTCGAGATCTACGGCCTCAACTACAAAGACACTCGTGAAGAGGCGCTGCGCTGGCTTAATCAGTTGGGCAATCCCTACAAGGTGAGCGCCTTCGACCAGGAGGGCAAGGTGGGGATTGACTACGGCGTCTACGGCGTGCCGGAGACCTATGTGATAGATAAGCAAGGCATCATCCGTTACAAACTCATCGGGCCTGTGACACCGGAAAATCTGAACAAGGATATCTTGCCCCTCGTTAAGGAGTTGCAAGGTTAATGCGTTATTTATTCTTGGCCGCGATGCTGTCTCTGCCCCTCTGGGCGTGGGGTGAGCCCGAATCAGTAGATAGGGTAAGTAGTGATCCTGTTATAGAGCATCGGCTCATGGTCCTGTCCGAAGAGTTGCGCTGTCTGGTATGCCAGAACGAGACCCTGGCCGCGTCGCGCGCCGGTCTGGCGATAGACCTGCGTAACGAGATCCGCGATTTGATGACCAAGGGCTATACCGACAAACAGGTGGTGGATTATCTGGTCGCGCGTTACGGCGACTTTGTGCGTTTTCGGCCGCCTCTGAAGCCGATGACGTTTGCCTTGTGGTGGGGGCCGTTTGTGCTCGCCGCGCTGGCTATAGGCATGCTTGTTTATTATCTGGGGCGGGTGCGGGTCCGTACGGCCAAGACCGGCGCGTTATCAAAACAGGACCATGACCGCGTCAATACATTATTAAGCAAGGTGCGTGAGGATGGGAACACATGACGTTCTGGATTATTGCGGGCGCGATGATTATCGTCGCGCTGGTTTTTGTGCTACCTCCGTTGTTCAGACAAAGCCGGGTACGCGCCGTTGCCCGTGACAAACTCAACATCACGGTATACAAAGATCAACTGGCCGAGCTGGAGGCCGATCTCAGAAATGAGGTCATAAGCGCCGAGCATTACGAACAGAGCCGCCAGGATTTGATGCGCAATCTGCTGGGGGATGTGGAGTCCACGCCCCAAGACAAACAACCCGCCGGAGACAAACCGGGCACGGCGCGCGCCACCGCCATCGTCGTCGCGGTCGCCATACCGGTGCTCGCCGTGGGCCTGTACTCGATATTGAGTCAAATGGAGTTGACGCACGGGCCTCAGCCCATGGAGAGTGCCCAGGGCGGCGGCATCTCCCCGGAGATTATGGTGCAGCGGCTGGCGGAGCGCCTCAAGTCGAATCCCAATGACGGCGAGGGCTGGGCCAGGCTGGGATTATCCTACGGTGTGCTGGGGCGTTACAAGGAGGCGGCGGAGGCTTATGCCAAGGCCCTGCCCCTTATGGGCGACAATCCGCAATTGCTGGCCGATTACGCAGAGGTCATGGCCTTGAGCCACGAAGACCAGCATCTTGCCGGGCAACCCACCGAATTGTTTCAAAAGGCACTGAAGCTTGATCCTGATAATCAAAAGGCGTTATGGCTGGCCGGCATGGCCTCATTTCAGAAGGAAGACTATCGTAGCGCGATAAACTATTGGCAGAGGCTGGTCGCCTCCCTCCCGCCGAATTCGGAGGGGCTCGACACGGTTAAAAATCATATCGCCGAGGCGCAGGCTCTCGCCGCCAATCCGGTGAAGCCTTAATAATTGTAGGGCCGAATTCATTCGGCTTAATAAATGTAGGGCCGAATTCATTCGGCCTAGAGCAGGGAGTGATTCGTGCAAGTATCTCAAACAGAACAAGAACAACTCGAAGACCTTAAAAAGTGGTGGAAGGAGAACGCCAAGGCCGTGATCGCCGGTGTGGTGATCGGTCTCAGCGTGCTGTTCGCCATGTGGGCCTGGCGTGATTATTCGCGCAGCCAGGGCGATGCGGCGTCGGCAGAGTATCAACTGCTCATCGGCGAGGTAAAAAAGGGTGATACGGAGGCCGGCCTCAAGCGCGGCGTGGCCATCATCAACCAATTCGGGACGACGTCCTACGCGGTCTTTGCCGCCTTTGCACTGGCCAAACTGGAACTGGAGCGGGGGGAACTCGGCGAGGCGCACAAGCACCTGGAGTGGGCGCTGAACCATGCCAAGCAGGACGAGCTGCAGCACATCGCCCGGCTGCGGCTGGCGCGCGTGATGCTCGCCGAAGGGCAGCACGACGCGGCGTTGAAACTGCTCTCCCAGGCGCAACCCGGCAGTTTTCTCTCCGCCTATGAAGAATTGAAGGGCGATCTTTATCTTGCCTCCGGCCAGACCGCCGCGGCCCAGACGGCCTATCAGCGCGCCTTGAATGCCGCCGCGCAAGACGACAGCAAGAAACTCATCCAGCTCAAGCTGGATGACGTGGGCGTTCCCCAACCCGCCGCCAAAAAAGCCCCATGATGCGACGTCCCATGACGCATCGTCTAGTCGTCGCCGCTTTGCTGGTTTTACTTTCCGGGTGTGGCACCGTTAAGGATTATTTTGCCGGCAAAGACAACATCGCCCCCCCCGCGCCTTTACCTCCGTTGACCGCCACGCTGAACGTCCAGACGGTGTGGTCGGCCCGCGTGGGTGTGGGCAGCGCCAAGGAATATGTCAAGCTCACGCCGAGCGTCAGCTCTGATAAGGTCTTTGCCGCGGACAGCGCGGGATTGGTCAGCGCCTCCCAGGCCGGCACTGGAAAAACCATCTGGAGTGTGCAAACCAAGGCGCCGGTCTCCGGCGGGACCGGCAGTGGCGAGGGGCTGGTGCTGGTGGGAACGCGCGATGCCGAGGTGCTGGCCCTGGATGCGGCGAGCGGTGCGGAAAAATGGCGCGCCCAGGTGTCGAGCGAAGTCCTCTCCGTGCCCCGCGTCGAGTCGGGCATCGTCGTCGTACGCACTGTAGACGGCAAACTGTTTGGTTTGAAGGCCGACGACGGCAGCCGTCTCTGGGTATACCAAAGCTCTACGCCGTCGTTGACCTTGCGCGGCACCAGTTCGCCCCTGTTGCATGAGGGCAAGGTCATCGCGGGTCTCGCCAACGGCAAGCTCGCGGCGCTCAACCTCACTGACGGCAAGCTGTTATGGGAAGCAACCGTTGCGGAACCCCGCGGCCGCAGCGAACTCGAACGCCTGGTGGACATCAGCGGCGAATTACAGATCCAGGACGGCATCCTCTATGCGGCGAGTTTTCAGGGGCGGCTCGCCGCCGTGGACACCAACTCGGGCCGCCTGGTGTGGGTGCGCGAAATCCATTCGCAGGCTGGTCTCGCCGTGGATGAGCGCGCGGTCTATGTGACCGACAATCAAAGCCACGTGCTGGCGCTGGACCGGCGCGATGGTGGTATCTTGTGGAAGCAGGACAAGCTGCATGACCGCGCCGTCACCGCCCCGGCTGTGTACGGCGATTACGTCGTGGTGGGCGATTTTGAAGGCTATCTGCACTGGCTGAACCGCACCGACGGCGCGTTTGCAGCGCGCGTCAGGGTGGATGACGCTGGCCTGCTCGCCGCGCCCGTTACGATGGATGATACGCTCTATGCGCTCGGGAAAGGTGGTGCATTGACCGCGCTACGCGCTACGCCTTAGTGGCTTATTTATTTTTTTCGAACGTGCCCCACCCTGCGCTGCTGCCGCATCAGTTACCCCTTCCCCCTTGATGGGGGAAGGTTGGGATGGGGGTGAAAAGGCTACCCAGGGGTTATGACGTTGTGTTTAGCATGCCCCCGAATCAGGGCAATGACGGCATTCCGTGTCTCATCCAGCTTGTCAGCCGCGATTACGCCTGCCGTGGCGGCAAATAACGAGGCATTGGCAGTGAATAGTTTGCCGGGTCGAACATGGCTCAGCCGTTGCAATCCACCAAACGTGAAGTCGCCATCCGTCAGCAAAACGGCGTGTGTGTCGGCGTAGGGATTGCTGGTGATCTGGCAGGCTATCCAGTCACCCTGTTCGGCATCGGCGAGTAGCAAGGCAGGACGAAATTTGCTGCGGCTTAAATCCGAAAAAGGAAAAGGCAGAAGAACTACTTGGCCGGCTGCAAATGTGCCCATGCGGCGTCCTCTTCGGGTTTCAGCCAATCTTCCGCGAGAGCGGATTCTGCCAATTGTAGCGCTTCATCAACCGGCGGATTCAGCAGCGTCAGCAAGGCACGACCCACCGGCAATTTGAAGATGGGTTCCAGCGGGCGTATATGTCCGGTGGCGTCAATTTCCACTTCGATGGTCTGCAGCATGTGCTCTCCTTAAGGGGTCAGAGCCCTTTTAGCAGGGGCTTTGCCGCTTGCAATAAAATTCTGCGTGAGGGCGACACGTTTTTCGTAAGCCTCGCGCGCGATCCTCACGTCTTCAATAAAGTAGGGCAGCTCTTCCACCAGCAGGGCCTGCGGCCCATCCACCAGCGCCTTGTGCGGCACGGGGTGGAAGTCCACCAGGATCATGTTCGCGCCGGCCAGCACGCCTTGCGCGGTGACGTGCATGACATCGAGGATGCCGTCCGGCGCGCGGTCGCGCGAGCCCACCGAGTGCGACGGGTCCACGCACACCGGCATGCGGGTGAGGCGCTTGATAACGGGCACGTGGCTGAAATCCACGAAATTGCGGTGCGGATCGCCCGCGTTGGTTTTCATGCCGCGCAGTCCGAACACCACGTTGCGGTTCCCCTCGCTCGCCAGATACTCCGCGGCATTGAGAGATTCCTCCAGGGTGATGCCGAAGCCGCGCTTCAACAACACTGGAAATTCTTTTTGCCGTCCGACGATTTTCAATAACTCGAAGTTCTGGGTATTGCGCGTGCCGATCTGCATCATGACCCCGGTCGGGTTTCCGGTCTTGCGCAGCGCCTCGCGAATCTCATCAAGATGAGATTCGTGGGTGATCTCCATGGCGATCACCTTGATGCCGTATTTTCCGGCGAGTTCGAATACGTACGGCAGGCAATTCTTGCCGTGCCCCTGGAAGGAGTAGGGGTTGGTGCGCGGTTTGTAGGCGCCCATGCGCGTGCAGACCTGGCCGTTGTCGCGCAATGCCTTCATCATCATCTCGACGTGTTCGGGCGTATCCACCGCGCACAGTCCGGCGAAGATATTCAGATTGTCCTGGCTGAAGGTGACGCCGTTGTAATCAAAGCGGGTGTTGCGCTGGTCGTCGTGATGGCGGCCCAGAATCCGGTATTCCTCGGTGACGCGCACCGCGCGCTCGACGCACGGCAGGGTGTTCATGTCTTCCAGGCCGAGCGACAGAGTGTCGCCGATCAGGTAGATCTCGGTGAGGGTGCGCTGCGCACCGACCTCGTCGTGGACACGAATCTGGATATTCTTGAGATTGTTCAGGTGATCCAGCAAGCGGCGGTACTCGGCGCTGGTTTTGTCGGTGTCCTGTTTCAGGATAAGTATCATGGCGTGCCACACACGGTTATTCGAAATAAGCCTGTTATTATTTCATAAAACGACCGGGACAGGGAGTGTTTTAACGCCGCCGCTGTAACACTACTCTTCGACCCCCTGGATGGGTGAGGGGAGGGGTGGCTCGGCGACAGCATTTACTGCAATATATAAAAGATTCTTCAGAGCCGGTAGGTCACGTTGCGAAACTACGTGACAGCATGTCAGGCAGCTTACGCAGCCTGACCTACTAACTAAAATAGACCGGTTTCAAGATGTCTTTTCAAGGCGTTCCGCCACCCAGACTTTGATGACGGACTGTCGAGGCACACCCAGGCGTTTTGCCTCTCTATCCAATAAATGAACCATCCATAAAGGGAAATCCACATTGATCCTTTTCTGTTCTTGCTCAGGCCTGCTTGCCTTTGACAGGTCGAGGAGTTTTGAAATATCCTTGCCGGCATCAAAGTGTTTGTCAAAATCTCTAGCTTTCATAAATATCAACCTCCTCTTTTCTGGAGCGGCGGACTGAAATAATCCTTATCTTCTCGCCTCTATAGGTAATAACTCCTGACCAATGTCTTCCCGAAATCTTACCGATCACCAAAAAACGTGGTTCGTCATGCGTTTTCACGGGAATTTCGATCAACTCAGGGTCGTTCCATAGCCCTTGAGCTTCATGGAAATCAATGCCGTGCTTTTCCTTAGTGTTGTTACTTTTGCCGGGATCGAATTCAAATTCCACAATATAATAATTATACCTTTAATATACCTGTTGTCAATTGGAAAGGGTTGACTCTGACGAGCCTAAGTTGAGTAGCCTGGGGTAGTTGCGCAGCGTCGTAACCCGAGGGATGGCCATTCAGCAATAGGGTTGCCCTACCGATTCCCCGGCAATCCTGTGCTGGTCAAGGCCTTGAGAAACTCAATCAGATCCGCCTTTTCCGCGGGGGTAAGAATCAGCGGACGGCCAGTGCTCAAACCGCGGTAGTACACTTCGCGCTCCACGGCTTCTTCCAGTGTCGGAATCGAGCCGTCGTGCATGTACGGCGCGGTCAGCGCCACGTTACGCAGGCTCGGTGTCTTGAAGCGGCCGATATCCACGGGCTCCTTAGTCACCAGAAACCTGCCGAGCGCCGCTACCGCGGGATCGGTGGCGATCAACAGGCTGATCTGTTCCGGTTTGGCATTGACCACCCGCATGGTGAGCGTCGCGAGTTGCGGCCGGATGCGCTCCAGCGCGACGCCGACACTGTGGAACTGCTGATCGGTGAACAATGCGTTGTGCTCCCCAATCAGGTGACAGGTGGCGCACTGTCCCGCGCCCCTGAACACCTCCAGACCGCGCTGCGCCGCCGCAGACAGCGCGCGCTTGTCGTTAGCATAGTAATAGCGGTCGAAGGGCGCATCGCCGGCCGTCAGCGAGCGCACGAAATCCGCCAACGCCCGCGCCACCTGCTCCTTCGTGATGGCTGGGTCTTGTGCTAATGTCGCGGGTCGCTCCCGGCGTCCTGCCTCCCGCGACATTAGTTCTTCCCTGTACGTCGGAGGCAGGACGCCGGGAGCGGCCTTGAGATCGAAGGCCTGGGCGAACTGCCGCCGGTAATCCCGGTCGCCCTGCATGATGTGTAACAACACGGCGTGATCTTTGAATCCCTGTTCGGCCGGACCCACGAACGCATCGAGCACCTGTGCCTCCAAGCTACTACGTCTGCCGTCCCAGAAAAAACTATGCTGCCATTGCATATTCAGCACACTGGGCGTGTTGCGTGTGCCCTGTTTGCCGTTGACGCCCACCGCAACCGGTTTGCCATCGGTAAAAGCCTTATCCGGCTGATGACAACTCGCGCAACTGACCCGGCCGTCGGCACTCAGTCGAGTGTCAAAAACAGGCGCTTGCCGAGCGCAATCTTCTCTGTGCTGTGGGCATCCTGTTTGGCTGTTCCGGGCAAAGGCAGGCCAAGGGTGGGCGTCGCGCCGACGGACCCTGTCACCATCATAGACAACAAGGTGCCGATCAAAAAGACGGTTAGCCTGGCGTGTGACATAGTTGTCCTGTACGCAAAACTCGCGTTCATAAAAATATATTTTTTGTATTGCGACATGCATCCAGAAATAGGGTTCAAATTACACCAACAAACGTCAGCGCAACGATCTTAACGCAGTAAAACGGCGGACAGCAACCAAGCTTTAGGGGGCGGGGGGATATGCCAGCGAGATCTTGGAACCCAAGGGGTTTTGGCGCCCGCGGTGCCCGTTTTGCCGCTGTTCTTCTGTCTAAAAACCTTCTCACAGAAAGGGAAGGGAACGACAACCCTCTCTCCCCGGGGGAGAGAGGGGGAGTGAGGGGGAAACTCGGCGCCTTGCTGCTAAAAGTCATCCTGCTCGCCTGTATCAGCGTCGGCGCCGCCCACGCCATCTCCTACACCTACGATGAACTCGGCCGCCTGAAGGCAGTCACCGACGACGCCGGCAACAGCGCCGAGTACCTCTACGATCCGGTCGGTAACATCGTCCAGATCAAACAAGTCCCCAGCGGCACCCTCTCCATCACCGAGTTCACCCCCAACAGCGGCCCGATCGGCGCCTCGGTCACTATTTTCGGAGGCGGCTTCAGCCCCACCGCCGCCAGCAATGTCGTCAAGTTCAACGGAACCGCCGCCACGGTGACCTCCGCCGCGGTCAATAAACTGGTCGTCACCGTCCCCGCCGGCGCCACCACGGGCAAGATTACCGTTACGGTAGGCACCACCACTGCCACCAGCACCGACGACTTCGTCATCACCGCCAACACCGGCGCACCCACCATCACCGGCTTTACCCCGACCTGTGCCGCACCCGGCGCCACCGTGACGCTCACCGGCACTAACTTCGATCCTGCGCCTAATGCAACTAAGGTTGAATTGAACAACTCAGTTGCACAGGCCACTGTCAGCAGCGCTACCTCTATCACAATGACAGTGCCACTGACCAGTATTGGTAGCGGCAAGATTCGGGTGGTCACACAGGCGGGCATTGCGACGAGCACTGCCTCCTTACTTGTTCCCCCGAGCGGTCTGACCTGTGCCGACATTCTCTCGTCAGTTACTGTGGTGACGGGCGGCGCCAATCAAACACTCACTCTGGGCACTGCAAATAAATACGGCGCAATTCTGTTTGATGGCAATCAGAACGATTACCTGACGCTGCAACTCTCAAATCTGATTACCAACCCGGCCAATGTATCCATTTCATACACCGTTTACAAACCGGATAATACCCAGCTTGTTAGCGGCTCAATTTCATCAACAAGTCTATCCATCCACCTGCCGGCGCTGCCTACCACGGGGACCTACACCATCCTGTTCAATCCAGGCAGTGCCACGGCGAGCTTCTCAGCCCAATTAACGGCCAATTCGCTATCGGTGGATGGCGCGGCGATCAGTGGAAGTATCACAGCGCCGTGGCAGAGCTTGCGTTACAGCTTCACCGCCAACGCCGGCCAGAACCTGGGGCTCGGCCTCAGTGCGCTCACCCTCACCCCGAGCAGTGCGAGCTATGCCAGTGTTACCGTGTACAAACCAGATGGGGTCTATCTGAACGCAACGACTTGCTACGTCTCCTACAGCGGCTGCGATTCACCCTAACCCTCTCCAGCGACATCACTGGCGCCCTCACCGCCGGCACCCCGCTCAGTCTCAGCTTAAGCCGCATCGGCCAGAACGGCCGGCTCACCTTTAGCGGCACGGCCGGGAGCAATGTCGGGATCGAAGTCGCGGGCCTCAGCACCGTCCCCGCGGGTAAACCGATAGCCCTCACCGTCTATAAACCGGATGGCACAACCCTCAGCTCGACCACAGCGAGCAGCCCGGGCGGGGGATTTCTCAATCT
>JACPZD010000023.1 GCA_016195665.1 Gammaproteobacteria bacterium
ATTGCGCAAGGCCGCCAAACGTACAGTCAGCGATTTGTGGGATGAAATCGGAAAACTCCTTGATGCGTTCTCGCTAGACGAATGCAAAAACTATTTTGCGTCTTCTGGATATGTATGTGCTTAAATCAAAAATGCTCTAGAGAAACAGAAAGCCCGAGCTAAAGCCATTACCCCCTGATGTCCCTTGGGGAATGAGCAGAACTTTTTCAGTACAGGATACATGAAGCAGACTCTTCAACTCCGGCTTGGCCAGCATCTGACGATGACGCCTCAGTTACAACAGGCGATACGTCTGCTGCAACTGTCCACCACGGAGCTGCAACTGGAGATCCAGCAGGCATTGGACTCCAATCTGATGCTTGAGCTCGTCGAGGGGGAAGGCGATGCCCCGGCCGCCAAAGAATCCCTCACCCTCTATGACAACCCCCTTCCCGCCCGCGGCGGGGAAGCGGAACCCGCCGCCGGAGACGTGAACGAGCAACACGAGAGCGGCGGCGGCGATGCCCCCGTTGACAGCGCCTGGGAAGATTCATTCGATCACATTTCACCCAGCAGCTCGCACAACACCCACGAGGATCGTGACTACGAGACCCAGAGCAACGCCGCCGGGGAAAGCCTGCGCGAGCACCTGGTGTGGCAGATGCGCCTCACTCCCTTCAGCGAAACCGACATGACCATTGCCACGGCGATCATAGATTCGGTGGATGATGACGGCTATCTGAACAGTTCCCTGACAGACATCCTGGCCAGCCTGGATGATAAGGGTGTGGGAGATCTCGCTATCACCCCCGACGAGGTTGAGGCGGTGCTGCACCGGATTCAAAGCTTTGACCCCATAGGGGTGGGCGCCCGCGATTTGCGTGAGTGCCTGCTTATCCAATTGCAACACTATGACCCCGGCACGCCGTGGCTTGCGCAGGCCAGGCAACTGGTGGAACATCATCTCGATCTGCTGGCCGCCCGCGACTACAATCAGCTCAAGCGTCAATTGAAGGTCAACGATACGGAGCTGCGAGAGATCATCGAACTGATCCAGTCGCTGCATCCGCGCCCCGGCGGTCAGATCGCCGACAGCCGCCCGCAGTATTTGATCCCCGACGTCTATGTTCGCAAGCAGCGCGGCAAATGGCTGGTGGAACTCAATCCGGAGGCGGCCCCGCGGCTGCGTATCAATACTCACTATGCGAGCCTGGTGCGCCGCGCCGACAACAGCAACGATAATAATTACCTCAAGAACCACCTGCAGGAGGCGCGCTGGTTTATCAAAAGCCTGAAGAGCCGCAATGAAACGCTGCTCAAGGTCGCCACCTGCATCGTCGAACGGCAGCGCCCGTTCCTGGAGCGCGGAGAAGAATTCATGGAGGCCATGGTGCTGCATGACGTGGCGGAAGCGGTCAGCATGCACGAATCCACCATCTCGCGCGTCACTACGCAAAAATTTATCCACACCCCGCGCGGTATTTTTGAACTCAAGTATTTCTTCTCCAGTCACGTCAACACCACCCTAGGCGGTGAATGCTCGGCCACCGCCATTCGCGCCCTGATAAAAAAACTGATCTCCACCGAGGAGACCATGAAACCATTGAGCGACAGCAAGATCGCCAACCTGCTCTTGAAGCAGGGCATCAACGTTGCACGCCGCACCATCGCAAAATACCGTGAATCACTCGCCATCCCCCCGTCCAACGAACGCAAACGCCTGTCTTAGGCGCTTTTCAAGGAGCAACCATGCAAATCAATATCAGCGGCCATCATGTGGAGATTACCCCGGCGTTGCGCGCCTACGTCCTCAACAAGCTCGAACGTGTGGAGCGCCGCTTTGACCATGTCACCGATATCCGGGTGATCCTGAGCGTGGAAAAGCTGCGCCAAAAAGCGGAGGCCACCATCAGCTTGAGCGGCGCCAGCCTGCATGCCTTTGCCGAAGATGAGGATCTGTACGCCGCCATAGACGCCCTGACCGACAAACTGGACCGGCAGATCAAGAAGCACAAGGAAAAAATCACCGATCACCATCGTGCTGAAGGGGCCCACAAAAATCAGAAGCATGAATAGCGTAGAGCTTGCTTCGGCCGGCGCCATGCATCACGGCACGATAGAAATTTTAGGAAACTCTGAAAAATATATCGCCAACCGCCAAGGCGCCGGCCACCAAGAAAAAAACTTGACGTTCTTGGCGTCTTGGCGGTCCAACATGAATAAATCAGAGATTCCTTTATATTAACCATGATAAACATCAGTGATCTCGTTACCGTTGAGCGCGTCGCTCACGATGCCCGCGCCAGCAGCAAAAAACGCGCGCTGGAATTGTTAAGCCGGCTGATTACAAACAGCCAGGCGGGGCTGAATGAGCAAGAGGTCTTTGAAAGCCTGGTCGCGCGAGAGCGCCTGGGCGCGACGGGGCTGGGCCGCGGCGTGGCGATTCCCCACGGCCGGCTGAAAAATCTGTCCCATCCCATCGGCGCCTTCGTGCACCTTAGCCAAGGCGTGGATTATGACGCCAGCGACAAACAGCCGGTGGACCTGCTGTTCGCCTTGGTGGTGCCGGAAAAATCCACCGAAGAGCATCTGCAAATCCTCTCCACGCTGGCGCAGATGTTCAGCGACAAGCCTTTTCGCGAGCAACTTCGCGGGACGGATTCCAATTCCAACGTACACGATCTGCTTGTACACTGGCAGCCGCACACCCCGCAGTAAGATGCCCTCTCCCGCTACCCTCACCGTACACGGCGTGTTGATGGAGATCTGCGGGCTCGGGGTGCTGATCCGGGGGCCAAGCGGGATAGGTAAAGGTGAACTGGCGCTGGAACTCATCAGCCGCGGACACCGCCTCATCGCCGATGACGCCCCTCAGATCAGCGTCTCGACATCCAACTCTCTTTCCGGCAACTGTCCGCCGTTGCTGCGCAACCTGCTGGAGGTGCGCGGCCTCGGCGTACTGAACGTCGCGGCCCTTTTCGGCGAGCAGGCCGTGGCATCGAATACCCCGCTGCAATTGATTGTGACTCTGGAAACTATTGCGGAATCGGAGATCTCGGAGCGCGACATTACCGGCTCAATGCACACTACTCGCCGCCTGCTCGATGTGGACATCCCGGAAATCCGTCTGGCGCTGCGAGGTCGCTCCCGGCATCCTGCCTCCCGCGACATTAGTAGAACCCTTCGCTATCGCTCTTCCCTGTACGTCACAGGCCGCCCGACCGCCCTGCTGGTGGAAACTCTGGTCAAGAATTTCAAACTACAACAGCAAGGTTACTTTGCTCACGCCGATCTGAGTAAACGCCAGCGGCGCGTCATGGACTCATCTTAGCCATGAAACTAATCATCGTCACCGGTCTTTCGGGTTCGGGTAAAAGCACCGCCCTGCAGGCGCTCGAGGATCTCGTATTTTATTGCATAGATAACCTGCCGGTCGGCCTGTTACCCGCCTTTGCCGAGCAAATCATCAACATGCCGACGCGCAGTTACAAGAACGCCGCGGTGAGCATAGACGTGCGCAATCTGAGCAGCGATCTCGAGCAATTTCCGGAGGTGCTGGACGAGCTTAAAGGCACCGGCCTTGCCTGCGAAATCTTTTTTCTCGATGCCGACGAAAAGATCCTGCTGAAGCGGTTCAGCGAGACGCGCCGCAAACACCCATTGACCAACCAGGGTCTGCCGCTGGCGGAGGCGCTGACTCAGGAGCGCAAGCTGCTCGAGCCCATGCTGACACATGCCGACCTCTATATTGAGACGAGTCAAATGCACCTGCATCAGTTGCGCGAGATCGTGCGCGAGCGGCTGGAGGCCCAGGCCTCCAGCCACATGTCCCTACTGTTCGAATCCTTCGGCTACAAGCGGGGCATCCCGGCGGACGCGGACTTCGTCTTCGATGTGCGGTGCCTGCCCAACCCGCACTGGGAATCCCAGTTGCGCCCGTTCACCGGACTCGATCCCGAGGTCGTGCGTTTTCTTGAGGAGCAGCCCGCGGTATTGCAGATGTTTGAACACATCAGGGATTTTCTCGAGGCGTGGATTCCCCGCTTCGAGGCCGACAACCGCAGCTATATGACCGTGGCCCTGGGCTGCACCGGCGGCCAACACCGCTCCGTGTATCTCGCCCAATTATTGGCCGGCCACTTCCGCGCGGGGCGGGAAAACGTTATCGTGCGCCATCGGGAATTGCCATGACCATAGGCCTGTTAATCATCACCCACAACAACATCGGCACGGACCTCGTCGAGACCGCCACCGGGATGCTGGGCGTGTGTCCGCTGGCGACCGAGATCTTGCCCGTATCGCAAAAATCCGACCCGGAACAAATGCTGCGCAGAGCCCGCCAGTTGATGGAAACTCTGGATACCGGCCACGGGGTTTTGGTGCTGACCGATATCTACGGTTCCACCCCCAGCAATATCGCATGCAGCCTGATGGACGGCGAACGGGTCAAGGTGATCGCCGGCGTCAACCTGCCCATGCTTATCCGGGTGTTGAACTACCCGCGACTCAGTCTGAACGAACTGGCGGACAAGGCCTTGAGCGGCGGCCGGGACGGCATCCTGGCTTCCCCCAAACCGGAACTGTAACCCCGGTGCAGCGCAAAGAGGTTATTATCTGCAATAAGTTGGGGTTGCACGCGCGCGCCGCCGCGAAATTTGTTACCTTAGCCTCCCAGTTTGAGAGCACCATACACCTGGTGCGCGGGCAAACCCGGGTCAACGGAAAAAGCATCATGGGGGTGATGATGCTGGCCGCGGGTCTGGGCGTGCGGCTGGAAATTCTCGCCTCCGGCGCGGACGAGCGTGTTGCCCTTACCAGGCTGGAAGAACTGGTCGCCGCACGCTTTGGCGAAGAGGAATAGGCCCTCAATCCGGGCAAATTTAAGGAATCTCTGATTTTATTCATGTTGAACCGCCAAGACGCCAAGAACGCCATGATTTTTCCTTATAATCAAGTTTTTTTCTTGGTGACCTTGGCGCCTTGGCGGTTGGCGATATATTTTTCTGAGTTTCCATAATCGCACACTACACATGACTACCGCACTCGAACAGGAAACCCAACCCAGCCGCCTGCAGGTGTTAAGCGCCGCGCTGCACCACGGCACCCTGTTGCAGGTGCACAAGATGCTGAACGGCCTGTATCCCGCGGAGATCGCGCACCTGCTGGAATCCCTGCCGCTCAAGCAGCGCAAGGTGGTCTGGGAGCTGGTGGACCCGGAGCTGGACGGCGATGTGCTGCTGCATGTCAACGATGAGGTGCGCGCCACGCTGATCCGCGAGATGGAGGCGCAGGAACTGGTGGCCGCCGCCGAGAGCCTGCCTACCGACGATCTCGCCGATATCTTGCAGGATCTTCCGGAGACCGTGATCCGCGAGGTGCTGGCCTCCTTGGACGCCCAAGACCGGCAGCGTCTGGAGTCGGTGTTGTCGTATCCCGAAGACACCGCCGGCGGCCTGATGAACACCGATACGGTGACGGTGCGCGCCGACGTGACCCTCGACGTGGTGCTGCGCTACCTGCGCCGCCGCGGTCAGCTCCCGGAGATGACCGACAGCCTGTTCGTGGTGAGCCGCGATGATCGTTACCAAGGGCGTATCCCGCTGAGCGAACTGCTCACCCGCGACCCCGATCTCACGGTGGCGGAGGTCATGACGGAAGATCCGCAGGCCATCAATGCCACGCAGCCCGCCCATGAAGTGGCCGCGATGTTCGAGCGGCGCGACCTAGTGTCGGCGCCGGTCGTGAACGAGGCCGGGCAGTTGATTGGACGGATCACCATTGACGATGTGGTGGATGTCATCCGTGAAGAGGCCGATCATTCCGTGTTGAGCATGGCGGGACTGAAAGAAGAGCAAGACATGTTCGCGCCGGTCATCACCAGCACCCGCCGGCGCGCCGTGTGGCTGGGCATCAATCTGCTCACCGCCTTTCTGGCCTCGTGGGTGATTGGCCTGTTCGACGCCACCATCGAGAAGCTGGTGGCGCTGGCCGTGCTGATGCCTATCGTGGCCAGCATGGGCGGCATCGCCGGCACACAGACCCTGACACTGGTGATCCGCGGCATGGCGTTGGGTCAGATCGGCGGCGGCAATGCGCAGCGCTTATTGGGGAAGGAGATGGCGGTAGGCGGTCTCAATGGCCTGATCTGGGCCCTGGTGGTCGCCACCGTCACCAGCATCTGGTTCCATAATTATCAACTGGGGTTTATCATCGCCGCCGCCATCGCCATCAATTTATTGTGCGCGGCCTTGGTCGGGGTCAGCCTGCCTCTGCTGCTGCGTAAGTTAGGGGTGGATCCGGCCATTGCCGGCGGTGTGGTGTTGACGACCTTCACCGACGTTATCGGCTTTGCATCATTTCTGGGTTTGGCGATGCTATTCTTGGTATAGTCATGTCGACTGTACACCCAAGTTCTTTGGAGGGGGCCCATGATCGACGTATTCGTAGGACGTCACGCGATCTATAACCGCGAGATGGAGGTGATCGCCTATGAGCTGCTGTTTCGCGGCAACGCGGCCGCCGAGCACGCCGAATTTATGGACGCCGACGCGGCCACCTCGCAGGTCATTCTCAGTACCTTTACCGAGATCGGTCTCGATCGGATCGTAGAGGGCAAGATGGCGTTCATCAACCTGACGCGCAGCTTTGTGCTGGGCGACTATTCCCTGCCGCTCTCCAAGGCCGGGCTGGGGCTGGAGATCCTTGAAAACATCAACATAGATCAGCCGGTTATCGAGGCGGTGCAACGCCTATCCACACAGGGATATACCATCGTCTTGGATGATTTCATCTATCATGAATCGCTGCGCCCGCTGGTGGAGATCGCCGACATCATCAAGATAGACATGCAAGCCCTCCCGGACGGCGAAGTGCAAAGACACGTGGAGATCCTGCGGAAACACACGGTCAAGCTGCTGGCGGAGAAAGTCGAAACACATGAGCAGTTTGAATTCTGCAACCGCCTGGGCTTTGATTACTTCCAGGGTTTCTTTTTCTGTCAGCCCCACATCGTTAAGGGGCAGCGCATCCCGCCCAATCGCCTGGTCACGCTGCGGCTGCTCGCCAAACTTCAGGACCCTGTCACCAGCATCCGCGAACTGGAAACCCTGATCAGCCAGGACGTGTCCTTGAGCTACAAGCTGCTGCGCTCGCTCAACTCCGCCTTTTACAACCTGCCTCGTAAGATAGAATCCATCCACCAGGCGCTCGTCATGCTCGGCAACCAGTGGTTGAAGACCTGGGCGAGCCTGCTGCTCCTCTCCAGCATCCACGACAAGCCTCAGGAGCTGATGCAGATGGCCATGGCGCGCGCCAAGATGTGTGAGTTGCTGGCAACCGCGAAACGGCTGAGCGCCAAGGAAATCTTTTTTACCACCGGCCTGTTTTCTGTGCTGGACGCCCTCATGGATCAACCGATGGAAGACGTGCTCAATGCCTTGCCCCTGTCACAAGAGGTCAACGACGCCCTGTTACGCCGTGAAGGAACCCTGGGGTCAGTCTTGCAGTGCGTCCTCGACTATGAGCGCGGCAACTGGGACGCGGTCCAGTGCATGGGCCTGCAACAAGGCGAGATCACCCAGGCATATCTTGAGGCCATCGCCTGGGCGAATCAGGTGAGCAAGGAAACGCGGGTCAAGATGACGCATTAGCGCACATCTGAAATTCACCGCAGAGGGCGCAGAGGGGAATTTTATACACCATACGGACAACTCTGCGTCTTCCACAGCGCGATGAGAAAAGAACAGCCACAGCCCATCCTCTAAAATTAACACCCCTCTCCCTCTGGGAGAGCAACCGTGTTCCAAGTCAAGCGATTTTGGGGTTCCACGGGGTATTGTTTTTTAACATAGAATTCATGATGGTTAACAATTTTCTCATGCAAGCAACGATCACGACTTTAGGCGGTTTGCCAGCCTTTTTCAG